>NZ_JBLVQN010000042.1:0-55778 GCF_058323225.1 Neobacillus sp. PVCKKU3 | reverse complement strand
AGTATTGGCACACGTTGGAATTGGCCATACACGTTGGGCAACACACGGGGTTCCAAGCAGAGGAAATTCCCATCCGCATCAAAGCGCATCCGGCCGCTTTACGCTTGTTCACAACGGCGTCATCGAAAACTATGACCTGCTAAAGCGCGAATATTTAGCGGATGTTTCTTTCAAAAGTGAAACCGATACAGAAGTCATTGTGCAGCTTGTTGAGAAGTTTGCAAATGAAGGCCTAAGCGTATTAGAGGCCTTCCGCAAAACATTGACACTTTTGCATGGCTCATATGCACTAGCGCTATTGGACGCAGAAGACAACAACACCATTTATGTAGCAAAAAATAAAAGCCCGCTGCTTGTCGGCCTAGGAGACGGCTTCAATGTGGTCGCAAGCGATGCGATGGCAATGCTTCAAGTCACCGATCAGTTTGTTGAATTAATGGATAAAGAAATCGTCATCGTAACAAAAGATGCTGTAACTATTCAAAACTTAGATGGAGAAGTCATCAGCCGTACGCCATACACAGCCGAGCTTGATGCCAGCGATATTGAAAAGGGGACATATCCTCACTATATGTTGAAGGAAATTGATGAGCAGCCTGCTGTTATTCGTAAAATCATTCAACATTATCAAGATGAGCAGGGCAAGCTTGTGATTGACCGCGACATCATTGATGCTGTAAACGCTGCGGACCGCGTCTATATCATTGCTGCAGGGACTTCTTATCACGCAGGACTTGTTGGTAAGCAGTTCATTGAAAAAATGGCAAAAATTCCGGTTGAAGTCCATATCTCCAGCGAATTTGGCTACAATATGCCGCTTTTATCTGAAAAGCCATTGTTTGTGTTCATTTCACAAAGCGGTGAGACTGCCGACAGCCGTGCCGTGCTCGTTCAGGTAAAAGAAATGGGCTATCCAGCGTTGACGATTACAAACGTGCCTGGATCGACCTTATCACGTGAAGCTAATTATACTTTATTGCTGCATGCCGGTCCGGAAATCGCTGTAGCTTCGACTAAGGCTTATACAGCACAGTTGGCAGTTCTTGCGATTTTAGCCGAAGTGACAGCCAAGAGCCGCAGTTTAGAAGTTGGCTTTGATCTGATTCATGAGCTTGGCTTAGTTGCTAACGCGATGGATGTTCTATGTGACTCTAAGGAAATACTTGAAGTCATTGCCCGTGAATTCTTCTCAGTCACACGGAATGCTTTCTTTATCGGCCGCGGCATTGACTTTTATGTTGGTTTGGAAGGCGCCTTGAAGCTTAAGGAAATTTCTTATATTCAAGCAGAGGGCTTTGCTGGCGGCGAGTTAAAGCATGGAACGATTGCCTTAATCGAAGAAGGGACTCCGGTCGTTGCTCTTGCCACTCAGGAAAGCGTTAATTTAAGCATTCGCGGCAATGTGAAGGAAGTTGTGGCCCGCGGCGCCAACCCGTGCATTATCTCAATGAACGGACTTAACATGGACGAAGACAGCTTCGTCATTCCAGAAGTTCACGAATTATTAACACCACTTATCTCTGTCATACCATTACAAATCCTTGCCTACTACGCAGCCCTGCACCGCGACTGCGACGTCGACAAACCACGCAACCTCGCGAAGTCGGTAACAGTGGAGTAAGGCATGGGGACGGTTCTTTTGCTTCAGTTTTTGAAGCATAAGAACCGTCTTTTTTTGTATTTAGGCGCAACTTGATGCGGAGACGGGCTTTTCCTGTTTCCACCTTAAAAGGAGACAGAAGAACCGTCCCCATGCATCTGTTCTAGCGCTTGCTATTTTTTTATGGGAGGGGTATTACTATCAACATGAAAAGGAAGCAGATTGTTTTCTTTATTTTCTCCATAGAATTGTTCCTGAATTTCCTGATTTGCTTTTTCTGTTTCGGTGTTTACCTGAGAATACCTTGCACTATAATCTTTAAATTCTTCATTTAAATATTGATTTGCTTCTCTAGCCTCATTTTTGTTTTCTTCACTTTCGAACACGCTAATCCCTCTCTTCTTCATTGATTTGTTCTCCCTTCTAATGTTCAATTTTTTGAAAAAATAAATTCACAGAACACTAGGAATATCTTAGGACAAGTGCAGCAAGTGAAGTAAAGGTTGCTTGCCTTGAAAGTTTTTTATCAAACTTAAATATTTATCTTTGGCAAAGGCATCATAAAAAAGTATAATGCAATTCCTAATACTAAGCCTTATCCGGGAGGAATTTACACAAATGAAAGGTTTTAAAAAAATCAGCCTATTGATAACAATTGTAGCTTTAATGGTATTTGCAGCTGCGTGCGGCGGCGGAACGAAAAAAGACACAACTAAAGATACCGGTGATAAAGCCGGAAAGGAACTTTCCGGGTCGATAGTCGTTTCCGGATCATCTGCCATGCAGCCTCTTGTAGCGGCGGCGGCGGAAGAATTTATGGCTAATAATCCAAAGGTTGACATTCAAGTCAATGCGGGCGGGTCTGGTACGGGATTATCCCAGGTTGCTGAAGGGTCTGTTCAAATCGGAAACTCTGATGTGTTCGCAGAAGAAAAAGAAGGGATTCCGGCTGACCAATTGGTGGACCATAAAGTTGCAGTTGTAGGAATCACTGCGGCAGTAAATCCAAACGTTGGCATAAAGGATATTTCAAAAGCTGATTTAATTAAGGTGTTTACGGGCAAAGTGACAAATTGGAAAGATGTCGGTGGTAAAGATCAAAAAATCGTCTTAGTGAACCGCCCGGATGCTTCCGGAACGCGGGCAGTCTTTAATAAATATGGGCTTGATGGAGCAACACCTGCGGAAGGAATTACAGAGGACTCCTCTAACACGGTAAAAAAAATCGTCAATGAAACAGATGGGGCAGTTGGTTACTTGGCATTCTCCTACTTCACCGATGATAAGGTGACCCCACTATCGATTGACGGCGTTGAACCAACAGACGAAAATGTCCAATCAGGTAAATTCCCAATTTGGGCGTATGAGCACTCTTATACAAAGGGTGAACCAAGCGGCGTTACGAAGTCATTCATAGACTATTTAATGTCAGACGATGTTCAAAATACTTTGTTAAAGGACCAGGGATATTTACCTGTAACAAAAATGAAGGTAGAACGTGATGCCAAGGGGAATCAAACAAACAAATAATCGCATTTGGCAGTAAAAGGGTAAATGTGTCACCACATTTACCCTTATAGGGGGTTGGTGCAATATGGAAAAAGTGAGTTCTGCAAAAGATAGGCTGATGAAATCCGGCCAAGATTGGCTGGGTGGAGAATTTAGGGGAAAGACCCTGGTCATCTTATGTGCGGTTATTATGATTTCTGCCACCATTGCCATTACGATATTTCTAGGGACAAAAGGGCTCCAATCCTTTATAAGAAATGGCGTTAGCTTAATTGAATTCATAACGAGTAAGACCTGGAATCCTACTGATAAGGCTAATCCGCAATATGGTACGCTGCCGTTTATTTTTGGGTCATTTGCCGTCACCTTTCTTTCTGCACTTGTTGCAGCACCATTAGGGATTGGCGGGGCCATCTTTATGACAGAAATTGCCCCATCTTGGGGTAGAAAAATATTACAGCCTGTTATTGAGTTGTTAGTTGGAATTCCTTCTGTTGTATATGGGTTCATCGGGCTTTCTGTATTAGTCCCGTTTATCAGGGAAAATGTAGGAGGACTTGGGTTTAGCCTGCTTTCCGGAACCATTGTTCTTTCCATTATGATTTTGCCTACAGTAACATCTATCGCTACCGATGCAATGGGTTCTCTGCCAGGGGCATTAAGAGAAGGTTCTTTTGCTTTGGGTGCCACCCGTTGGCAAACCATCAAAAAAGTGCTTATTCCTGCTGCTATGCCATCACTGCTGACAGCTATTGTACTTGGAATGGCAAGAGCATTTGGAGAAGCACTAGCTGTCCAAATGGTCATAGGGAACGTGAAGAGTTTGCCTTCAAGTTTATTGGATGCATCTGCCACGTTAACTACCATTATTACGTTAAACATGGGTCATACTACATATGGAAGTGTGGAAAATAATACGCTTTGGTCAATGGGATTGATTCTATTAGTCATGTCGTTCGCATTTATTCTCCTCATTCGTTATTTATCAGCAAGGAGGAAATTATAATGAATACGAAAACCGCTGATCGAATAGCTACTGGTGTGTTCTATGCAATCGCACTTATTATCATTTTGATTCTTGTTGGCCTTTTTTACTATATTTTGGTTAACGGGCTAAAAAATATATCGCTTGATTTCCTGACATCTCCCTCAAGCAACGTAAGAGCTGGAGGGGGAATCCGCGATCAATTGTTCAATTCCCTTTATATATTGGTGATTACCATGGTAATTGCCGTCCCATTAGGGTTAGGCGGAGGCATATATATGGCAGAGTATGCTAAGCCGGGTAAGATTACTGATACTATTCGTTCTTGTATCGAAGTTTTAGCCTCTCTGCCTTCAATTGTGATTGGGATGTTTGGTTTATTGATGTTTGTTAATTTAACTGGATGGGGTTATACGATTTTAGGGGGGGCATTAGCTCTTACTGTATTTAATCTGCCAGTCATTGTGCGGGTGAGTGAGGATGCGATTCGGTCTGTTCCCCGGGAGTTAAAAGAAGCCAGCCTTGCATTAGGGATTACCCATTGGCACACCATTAAAACGGTTATATTGCCTAGCGCTTTTCCCACTATTTTAACGGGTATCATCCTTGCTTCCGGCCGTGTATTTGGGGAAGCAGCGGCATTATTATTTACTGCCGGCTTGTCTACACCAAGACTTGATTATGCAAACTGGAACCCCTTTTCTGCCACTTCCCCTTTAAATATTTTTCGTCCGGCTGAGACCTTGGCAGTACACATTTGGGCTGTCAATACGCAGGGCTTAATTCCTGATGTGGAAGAGGTCTCAAGCGGTGCGGCTGCCGTTTTAGTCCTATCCGTATTAATTTTTAATTTATTGGCAAGATGGATTGGAAGTTTGATTCATCGCAAAATTACGGCAACTAAATAAAAGCAGGTGAAAAAATATGGCGACAGCTATGAAGCAAAGACCAGCCGAAACAGAAATGGCTCAACGTAATGAAAATCAGCAAAGAAATATGGTTTTGCATGTGAAAAATTTAGAAATATTCTATGGTGAAAAACGAGCAGTTAATGGAATTTCCATGGATATTGAAGAAAATTCAGTAACTGCCCTTATCGGCCCATCCGGCTGTGGAAAGTCGACTTTTTTGCGAAGTATCAACAGGATGAATGATTTGATACCCGGAGCAAGGGCAGAAGGAGAAATTATCTATGATGACCTAAATATATTATCAGATCAAATCAATGTTGTAGCGTTACGGAAAGAAATAGGGATGGTCTTTCAAAAGCCGAATCCATTTCCAAAATCCATTTACGATAATATCACCCACGCTTTGAAGTTTGCAGGCATCAGAAAGAAAAGCAAGCTTGATGAAATCGTTGAGGAAAGTCTTCAGAAAGCAGCATTATGGGAGGAAGTAAAAGATCGGCTGCATAAATCTGCATTATCACTGTCTGGAGGGCAGCAGCAACGTCTCTGCATTGCCCGGACGATCGCTATGAAGCCAACTGTCATGCTCCTTGACGAGCCATCTTCAGCGCTGGACCCTATCTCGAATGCCAAGGTTGAGGATCTTATCGTGGAGTTGAAAAAGGACTATTCAATCATCATTGTTACTCATAATATGCAGCAGGCGGCGCGTATTTCTGATAAAACAGCCTTCTTCCTGAGCGGTGATTTGATAGAATATGACATCACGGATACGATATTTACGAATCCATCTGTCAGTTAGCATTTGTATGCAGATATATCGAAAGGATTGCGGATCACTCAACTAATATTGGAGAGCATGTTATTTACCTTGTGACTGGGGAACGTTATGATTTGAATGCATAGAAACATGGGGACGGTTCTCTTGCTTTCATCCAGGAAGCAGATGGACCGCCCCATGTTTTTTGTAAATTTATGATTCTCGCTTTTTAACTTATTTTTACATAACCTTTACATCCAATTAAAACCACGTTAATACTATTGGACTATCTTTATATGTGTAAGGCAAATAAATATAATCAAACTTCCTGAGGAGGAACCAATACGATGAAAAGCTTGAAAAAATTAAGCCTTCTTACATTATTTGCTGCATTAATGGTATTTATGGCGGCATGTGGAGGCGGAGCTTCTACAGAAAAGACAGAGGGGAATACCGGCAAAGAAACACCTAAAACTGAGGAAAAGAAAGAACTATCAGGTTCATTAGTTATCTCTGGTTCATCTGCAATGCAGCCATTAGTTGCAGCGGCAGCAGAAGAATTTATGGCTGAAAATCCTAAAGTTGATATTCAAGTAAATGCGGGCGGTTCTGGTACAGGCTTATCACAAGTTTCTGAAGGATCAGTTCAAATTGGTAACTCAGACGTTTTTGCTGAAGAAAAAATTCCTGATAAAGCAAGCGAACTTAAAGACCATAAAGTAGCTGTTGTAGGAATGACTGCAGCTGTTAACCCTAAAGTTGGAATTAAAGATATTAAAAAAGATGACTTAATCAAAGTATTCACTGGTAAAATCACAAACTGGAAAGAACTTGGCGGGGAAGATCAAAAAATCGTTCTTGTAAACCGTCCTGACTCTTCAGGTACTCGTGCCATTTTCAATAAGTTTGCTCTTGACGGTGCAACACCTGCTGAAGGCGTGACTGAGGATTCTTCAAACACTGTTAAAAAGATTATTAGCGAAACAGACGGTGCGATCGGTTACCTTGCATTCTCTTACTTCACTGATGATACTGTAACTCCACTTGCAATCGATGGCGTTGAAGCAACTGCAGAAAACGTTCAATCTGGTAAATTCCCAGTGTGGGCATACCAGCACTCATATACTAAAGGTGAGCCAACTGAAATTGCAAAAGCATTCCTTGACTACCTAATGAGTGACGATGTTCAAACAACTTTATTGAAAGAACAAGGTTACCTTCCTGTAACGAAAATGAAAGTAGAACGTGACGCTGAAGGAAAACAAAAAAATCTATAATGTTCACAAAAAGAGGCTGTCCCAAAAGTGTAACTTTTAGGGGCAGCCCCTTTTTTATTAAAGGGTTCCGTTTTGAGGTGCTTTTCTTAAAATACGAGCCGAAATGACAGTGGTATTGGCATCGTTATCGGTATATAAAAAAGTAAAACTCGCCGTAATTGGCGAGTTTCTTTATTAGGAATACACAACCCTTATTTATAACCTCGCTTACTTGTAATCGGATTACCGTAATGCCATCAAAATGAAGTTCTTTTGGATTTATGAGATAAAACTCACTCTCTATTAAATAAGATGCTTTGTCCTTAATCGAGTAACCAGCAAAAATAAAATAAGCGGGGATTTTCCGATTAAATGCAGAATATAGCTCGTTTCGGGGGATATAAGGGGAGATTTTCCGATTATGCAAAGCAAAATCTCACCTTTTCGAGTTTTTTGAGTAAATAGGCGGAATCTCTTCGCCTATTTAGGACTTTTTAAATAATAATTACTGATTAAGCGGAATTTTTCCGTCTACTAATCAGACTGGGTGCTTAACCTGAACCCCCAACCGAAAAGTACGGACCCTTGTAAAAATTTAATTAGCGACTTTAAACAAAAAATAGAAAAATCTTTCCATTGCGACTCTACAATAAATATAAAACTGCCCCAAAAGAGTCGTTGTTCAACGACCTTTTGGGGCAGCCTCCTTTTTAAATATTTAATAAACTAAAAGCACCGGGGATTTCCCAACGAAAGCAGTTAGATGGACCTGAAAAAACTCCGGGAATCAGTAGATTACCGGAGCAAAGTTTTAATCATCATCTTTACCTATTTATTTTTTCAAATCTTCTAAAGAAGGAAGTCCAGAAATATATCCAACCCCGCCGGTACGATTAATACCAATTTCTTTTTCCATTGCCTTTATTAATTCCTCTTTATCCACGGCAGAAATGTTCTTTGTATCTAATTCATCACCAGGATGCTGGAAATTGCTCATAATATAAGCGTGCCCTTTTAGATTATCTGCTGCATATAAACCAGTTGATTCAGCCCCCGCTGGTACTGATAAAACTCTTGATAATTCCTTTGTTTCAACATTGTAGGCCCATACGAAGTTATTGGTATGCATTCCGCTGTCTTCACCAATGAACAATGTTCTTAATGCTTCGGAATAGCTTAAATTATCGGTATTGGCTACTGAATTCACATCTGCTGTATTTCCATATGCATCTGCAGATGGCATGTCCTTCCCAGCAATAAGCCCAGACATTTTAGCCGCTACATACTCACTGTTAATCTTTTGGCCTTGACTGTCCTTTTGTCCAGCTGTTAAATCTAATTGATACGTAACACCAGATTTAATTTTTGGAAGATGGATATCATCAACTGGATCCGTGGAGCTTGCTTCCATCCCTTTGCTTTGGTCAGAAATCGCAATGTATACTTTCTTGTCCTTTTCGTTTAGGGTAACGCCTTCCATTTTGTTAAATTCAGCTGTAGCTCCAAGCATTGCTGCATAACGGCGGGACTCTAAAAACGCGGCGGCTTTTTCCATACCAGGCTTCAATTTCAAGTATTCCGTTTTCCCGTATGAATATTGCTTAATAGCTTTAAAGCCTTCTTTCGGTGCATCGGATGTTTCGAAAATATCACTGAATTTAACGCCGCTGTCAATGATGTCTTTGACTTCCTTATCAGTTGAATGACCGAGTTTAATCCATTCCAAGTCTCCAGCACCGCCATTCTCAGTTCCTGTTTGATGGAATTTCGCTGCATAGAGTGTACCAGCAGAAAGATCCTTCGCTTTATCTGCTACATACATAAACATCGTTGTATACGATCCGTCATCTCCGAAGAAGGCAGTGCGCTTATCCGGCATCATCTTCATTACTTCGTGCGAGAAACGGCCGGCGCTGTAATGTTTTTCAACAGATGTAGAACCATCCTTGTTTACAGTAATTTCTGGAATGAATCCATAGAAATATGGATTTGCCTTTGAAGCATCCCCGAAATAAAGCTTTGCAAAGCTTTCTACCTGAGTTCTGGCATAAGATGTTGAATCCAATTCAAAACTGCGGGCATCCGGCTCATATTCTTCAGAACCTAAATGGGTATTCCAAGGTGATAGGGATCCATTACATGGAATCCAAAGACCATTTACGCTCGAAAAATCAATCTTCTTTACCTCTTTCGTTGTTAGTTCACCGGTTTTATTATTTTGGTCAAGAGTTGTCAGGGACATGGATGCAGGAACAATTCCATAAGCGGATTTGCCAGCAGCATCAATCGTTTGGTATTCATAATGGGTGACCATGTATTGTTTTCCCGCAATTGGCTTTAATAAACTATTGGAATCAGGAGCATCGGATACATAGTACGTTGGCTTCCCTTCTACACTAGTATCCATGATCGGATTTCCGTTTACATCAATCGGAGTACCAGCAGGAATCAGCTCACCTTTATTGATAGCCACTTTATCTTCAGATTTAAATAGTTTCTTATAAGTAAGCGGGAAGTTCTTTACTTCACCATTGCTGTATTTTACATCTACTGTTGCTTCTGTGTACGTTTTTACCATTTTATCAATAGTAGTAGGTGCTGGCATTCCATTAAACTTAACAGAATCAATTGTTACTTGATTATTGGATGCAGCTGCCGCGGGTGTTAGGGCAGGAATTGTTAATGATAGAGCAAGAGCTATAGTAGGATATTTCTTTCCAAAGTACATCTTTTTCATTAGGATGACCCTCCTCGTATAATAGAAAAGTTAAACTCTCCTATTCAATTAAACAAAATACTTGTTAAGCGCGTATTAGAGTTTTGTTAAGGGAATGAAAAGATTAGGTTAAAACCTTATCTCAAATCGAACATAGAAAAAACAGTTCAGGAAAGTGAACTGTTTCTTCAATAATAAAAAGCAATTATTTTTTAAGTTCAATAATAAATTCGCTTCCTTCACTAGGAGCACTTATTACACTGATTTGACCATGATGGGCTTCGATTAAATGTTTAACGATGGCCAGGCCAAGACCTGTTCCGCCGGAGTTCCTGCTCCTGGCACGGTCGACGCGGTAAAACCGCTCAAAAATACGGGGGATCTCTTCTTTTTTAATTCCTATGCCTGTATCTTTAACATGAACACGGACAGTTTCGCCATGCTCGAGAAGGATTACCCCTACATTCCCATTGCTTGGTGTATAGGTAATAGCATTGCCAATTAAATTGATAAACACTTGTTTCAGCCGATCTACATCCCCATGTATTTGTACGTGTTCCTCTGGACAAAGAAGTTCGAGGCTAATTTTCTTTTCCTCAGCCTTCCCTTGGAGAAGTGTAATAACGTCTTCAAGCAATTTAAATAAATCGATTTTCTGTATGTTTAACTTGAAGCCTTGCTGCTCTATTTTCGAAAGGTCTAAAAGGTCTTGTATGAGTGATTGGAGCCGTTCGCTTTCTTTTAAAATAATGGACAGGAACGATACTAGCGTCTCTTGATTGTTCATCGCACCATCCAACAAAGTTTCAGTAAAACCTTTAATCGATGTAATCGGGGTTTTTAATTCATGTGAAACATTTGCGACAAAATCCTTTCGCATTTGCTCGAGCTTTTTAATTTCTGTAATATCGTGAAAGACGAGCAAAACACCTTTCCAAACATGATTTGTTCCAATAATCGGCACGCCGTATACAACAAAATATCTTCTTTCAATTAATAATGGAATGAGTAATTGTTTACTTACCTTTTGTTCTAGCCGAAAAACTTCGGTCACTAAATCACGAATTTCTTCTTGATCGATGACTTCGTAATAAAGCTTATTTAAATAATCGGCTTGGCTAACTTGAAAAATATCAATAAATCCTCTATTTATTAAATTAATGTATCCCTTGCTATCAATTAGGACCAAACCCGCTCCCATATTTTCAATCAATACCTTAAGCTGCTCCTGCTGCATTTCTTGGGATTTAACGAGTTCTTGAAGGTTCTGGGCAAGTCTATTAAGGGATGTGCCCAACAAGCCTGTTTCGTCCAGACGTTTTACGTTTGTTCTTGCCCGATAATTTCCTTTGGCAAGTTCAATAGCAACATCTGTTGCTTCAACAATTGGTTTTGTAAACTTTGAGATAATTCTTATTCCAAGAAAAATAATGACCACTACAGCAATGACAAGGAATAAGGCAATGCCCCATATGATGTTCATTTTTAGGCCATCGCTCATTGATTCAATGTAGAAGCTTTTAAGCAGCTCACCAAGCAATATTCCTAAACAAACTAATACGAAACTGATTAGGGCAATTAATGCCATTACTAATCTTGTCCTAAAAATGGTCATTCGTCTTTATGCTCCTCAAGTTTATAGCCCAGTCCACGTAACGTTTTAATATAAACTGGCCGCTTGGTATCTTCCTCTATTTTTTCTCGTAAATGCGAGATGTTTACATCGACAATTCTAGTATCCCCTACAAAGTCATAATTCCAAACAGCACTGAGCAGCTGCTCCCGGGTTAACACTCGACCCTTATTTTGGGCTAGAAATAGAAGCAATTCAAATTCCTTTAATGTTAAATATAACGGTTTTTTCTGAAGGTAGGCTTCATATCGTTCAGGATGGATGACTAAATTACCAATTACTATTTCCTGTTGCTCCTCATTAGTCTTTTCAGAAGATTGCTCCGCTTGGGCCTGGATTCTTCTTAAGATCGCTTTTACTCTGGCAATTACTTCTCGCGGGCTGAATGGCTTTACCATATAATCATCGGCGCCAAGCTCAAGACCTAATATGGTATCGAATACATCATCTTTTGCTGTCAACATGATAATAGGAGTCTTGATGTTTTCAAGACGAAGTTGTTTGCATACTTCCATTCCATCTAATTTTGGAAGCATTACATCTAAAACGATAATATCCGGTGACTCCTGTTCCGCTAACAGTTTTCCTTCTTCACCATCCATCGCTGTTATAACTTCAAAACCAGCCTGCTCCAAATTATATTGAAGAAGCGTCACAATAGACTGTTCATCATCTACAACAAGTACTTTAGTTTTCATAATACACCCCCATTCAAGAATACATACAAATTGTTAATCCTTTATTAGGGAAATGTAAATCTAAAGTAAAGACAATGTAAATCTTTGAGACGTGGGTGAGACATGGGGACGGTTCTTCTGCCTCAAAATCTAAAAGCGAGTAAATAACAGCAAAGAAAAAGGTAAGCCCCAGCTTACCCTTTATCCAAAAGCGCTCTTACATTGAGTTATGAGTCCTCAGAAAATTCTCTACTGCTTTAGTCAAACTCATCGCTTCAGCCGAGTTATTATTTGAACCAAGCAGCTTGGTAATCTCCCGATGTGTTAATGAATGGGTTACAAATATATCTGCTGTATTGCCGGCGTTTTTTGTTTTTTCTATAAAATCAAAAACGCTATTTCTGTTTTGGGTAACCAACAACATGGGCGGCAAGTGTTGATTAATAGCATTAGCAGCAGGTGATGCCTCCATCCATGCGTTACGATCATATCCAAAAACCTCTTTATATTGCTCATTTTTAGGGAGAAACTTCACTAAGTCGATTGGCCCATCCAGGTTCACTATGGATTGTACCGTGTTTGCTGGTATCCCCGCATGCTGCAAATAGCTATGATCCGTACCGATGAGCATGATCAAATGTCCGCCTGCAGAGTGTCCCATCAAATTGAACCGTTGTTTATCTATATGATATTGGTCAGCACGGTCGTAAACCCATTTCACCGCGGTAGAGATATCATTCGCCATGTCATTGTACGTTGCATTTGGGTGGAGCCGGTAATTAACGGATATGAATACATACCCCCTGTTTGTGTAAAAAGAGGGCTTATCCGAGACATTAGATTTATCCCCGCGCATCCAGCCGCCGCCATGGACATAAATGATAACCGGGTGATTTATGCTCTCTTTACCACTTGGTGTATAAATGTCTAATGTTTGCTTCACATCTGCACCATAATGAAGGTTCATATGTTTCAATTCTTGCCCATTGATAGATTGAGTAAAGGACATTGTTATAACCAAAGTAACGGACAATAGAAATAGTCTGAACAGCATTGGCTTCATCTCTTTCTTCTTTTTAAAAAATAGATTACCCTAATTATTGGTAAAACTATTCAAGAGCTTGTTTAGATTATATGTGGGATAAACGGATTTGCTAAATGCATGATTTGTGCGGTTTAATATCAATATAAAGAATGTTGAATTGTTTTAAATAGGCGGGGATAAGAGTGGAGCAGCATATAGATTATCTGCTTATGCATTATGGATATTTTGGTATCATTATTGCTTTAATCGGCGGCATTATTGGATTGCCGATACCTGACGAGGTGCTCTTGACCTACGTCGGTTATAATGTTTTCCAAGGGAAGATGGCATTCCTAACATCATTGGTTTGTGCTTTTATAGGGGCCGTCGGCGGTATTTCCCTTAGCTACTTGATTGGATATAAATTCGGGCTGCCTCTGCTGTTAAAGTATGGCCCGAAATTTCACATTACCGAGGCAAAAATCAATCGAACCAGAAGATTGTTTGAAAAATTTGGGCCGCCTCTTTTGCTAGTCGGCTATTTTATCCCAGGAATCCGTCACCTGGCAGCCTACGTGGCTGCCATAAATAGATATCCGCTTAAAAAATTTATCGTTTATGCCTACAGTGGAGCACTATTGTGGACCTTTACATTCATCACATTAGGAAAAAGACTTGGGCAGGACTGGATCTTGGTTGAGAGATATTTATCTAAATACAGTATTTACATTATTTTGTTGGCACTTATTCTATTCGGCGTTTTTTATGTTTATTGGCGGCGAAAGGGAATGGTCGGAAAGGTGTAAAGCACGGTTAATTACACCCTATTATTTGATATATAAAAAGTGGACGTATAGAGTGGTTCTACGCGCCCAAACCTAAGTAAAAAACGAGAACAAGGTCACGTAGGGAGGTTCTACGTGCCCGGCCCAAGTGAAAACCGAGAATAAGGTCACGTAGCAAGGTTCTACGTGCCCGGTTCCAAGTAAAAAACGAGAACAAGGTCACGTAGGGAGGTTCTACGTGCCCGGTTCCAAGTGAAAACCGAGAACAAGGTCACGTAGGGAGGTTCTACGTGCCCGCCCCTAAGTGAAAAACGAGAACAAGGTCATGTAGGGAGGTTCTACGCGCCCGGACCTAAGTAAAAAACAAGAACAAGGTCACGTAGGGAAGTTCTACGTGCCCAAACCCAAGAGAAAAGAACATGAACAAGGTTTTTAGAAACTTTCTATAATAAATGAAGCCTAGTAATACAGAAGAATGCGCTCCTATTAATGATTTAGTTATTTACTCGAAATAGTACCATCTACCATATCCTATTGTTCTAAAATACCTTTTTAATACCTGTCTAATAATCTTTTTAGAAACGGCTCTTCCACACCACTCATAAATAACAATAGTTGTAATTTTCCTCTCTGGAAAAAGCAGCTTAAACTCCTTCACACACCGCAAAATCGCAAATTCAATCATCTCTTGGTGGCCGCAATCTTCGCACACCAGCTTTCCGTCTACAACCAAAATCGAAAAAGATTGGCATTTATCACAAATCATATCTTTTTTTAATTGTTCATACGAATAAGCAGGCACCATTTCATAAGGGGACTTAATTAAATGCATGGATATTAATTTGTCAGCAAGCCTTTTGTGATAGTCTCCTAATTTTAATTGGTGATTGTTTAACTTTTTTCGTAAGGAATTTAATTGCGATGGAAAGATAATTGGGTAATTTCGAGGTACTTGGTATAAGGTAAATTCAGGATTTATGTGAACAAGGTGAGATACAACGTTACACTTGTAGCCGAGGCTATGGAGTAATTGGCGAAAATAGGATTCGCATCTTTCTAACTGGAGCAGTGGATTCTTTCGCTCCTCCCCATTGATGGCAAAGAATTTCTCGCCTTCATAATAGTAATCGCCTTCAAAGTTTTTTACATCGTAAAGATTAATTGTTTCTTTAAAAATTATTGTGGTATCAATTTGGAAATAGGTGTTATTAAATTTGAAAAGCAAATCGTTTAAAACAAGTCCTTCACACCTGAGCTGTTCAGTTACCAGTTGGTCAAACATTACTTCTCCATCATATCCCTTTTGTTTATTCTCATAATATCTCCTTTCTTGTTCGGTTAAATTTCCACGTGCATTCAACAACCTCATAATTTTCAAAAAATCCGGCTCAACTCGGGGCTTATATGCCATAGTCCACGTCCTCTCTTTTCTCAAAAATCCACCTCAAGTTTACTAAAGATTTCGATCTTGGCATTAGTTTGTTCTTGAACATTTTGTTAATTTTCTATTAAACCTTCGAGTGTCCAACTTCTGAAAAAAATAAAATTGGAAGGAAATAGAATTCGAGATTCAGAATATATAAATAAAGGGCAAAGGCCCTATTTTTAGAGAGGAGGAATTTTCAATGTCTAAAAAAGTCCTTATTATAGCAGGGGACGCTGTAGAAGCGCTGGAGGTCTATTATCCATATTTTCGCTGCTTGGAAGAAGGGTTTGAGGTGCAAATCGCAGCTCCTTCGAAAAAGAAGCTGCAGACGGTCGTTCATGATTTTATCGGCTGGGATACTTATACGGAAAGCAAAGGATATTTAATCGAAGCCCAAACTGCGTTTGAGGATGTAAATCCTGAGGAATTTGACGGGCTGATTATTCCAGGGGGAAGGGCGCCGGAATATATCCGCTTAAATGAGAATGTGCCGCGAATTGTTGCCCATTTCTTTGAGGCAAACAAACCAGTCGGTGCCATTTGCCATGCTAGTCTCGTGCTAACAACGGTGCGCAAGTATATGGAAGGCCGCGAGCTAACTGCCTATATTGCCTGCAAACCAGATGTGGAAGCGGCAGGAGCGACTTATATTGCAAACCATCTCCATGTTCAAGGAAATCTCGTTTCCGGCCATGCCTGGCCAGACCTGCCTGGCTTTATGAGGGAATTTATTAAACAATTAAACCAAAATAAATAATAATTTAGGCAGGAGCGCAGCAATGCTTCTGCTTTTTTAAAAATAAGTGTATTTTCTGAACCTTCGAACAACTGTATTGACAAAAACATAGAGGGCATATATGCTAGTCGCAAGCATGGACAAATGCCAGCCGGTGGAATTAGGGAGATTTTTAAAAGGGGGTAATTATATGTGGATTGAACCGAATGAATTGCCAGTCAACAGGGTTCAGTATTTGGATGAAAACGGAAAGCTGACAAGCGGGGCGCCTGAGGTAAGTGATGACGAGTTAATTGCGATGTACAAATGGATGGTGCAAGCAAGAGTATTTGACCAAAGAGCCTTAAAGTTTCAGAGGCAGGGGAGAATTGGTACATATGCACCGTTAAGCGGGCAGGAAGCGGCGCAAGTTGGCAGCGCTTTCGCACTAGAAAAGCAGGATTGGATTTATCCAAGCTATCGGGAAGGGGCGGCCCTTTTTGTTCACGGATTCCCAATGAAAAACTTTTTCCTTTATACGATGGGGCATTTAAAGGGTACTGATGCCGAAGGGGCCAATGTTTTCCCGGTGCAGATTATCATCGGTGCGCAGTGCCTTCATGCTGTAGGCGGAGCCTGGGCAGGGAAATATCAAGGTGAAAACAGTGTCAGTGTGACCTATATCGGTGACGGCGGCACCTCCGAAGGTGATTTCCACGAGGCCCTCAACTTTGCCGGTGTTTACAAGCTCCCGATGGTCTTTTTCGTTCAGAATAACCAGTGGGCCATCAGTGTTCCTAGATCAAAACAAACGGCGAGCCGAACGATTGCCCAAAAGGCGGTTGCCTATGGAATCACCGGAATTCAGGTGGATGGCAACGATGTCCTGGCGGTCTATACGACTATGAAGCAGGCGTTAGAGAGGGCGCGCAGCGGACAGCCTGTATTAGTTGAGGCAGTTACATACAGACAGGGCCCGCATACCACTGCGGATGACCCGACGAAATACCGAAATAAAAGCGATGTGGAAGATTGGCTCGCCAAGGATCCGCTCAAGCGAATAAAGGCATTTTTACTCGAAAAAGGAATCTGGAACGAAGAACTGGAGCAGAGAGAATTTACGCTAGCAGAGCAAAAGGTCACAGAAGCCTTTGAACAGGCTGCACATACTCCGAAAAGTAAAGTCGAAGATCTATTTGAAATTGTTTATGAGAAGAAGACCAGCCAGCTTACTGAGCAGCAGCAATCTGTTTCATCAGAGGGGGTTTTGAAATAATGACCGCGATGACCATGATAGAGGCAATTAATTTTACCTTAAAGAAGGAAATGGAGAGAGACCCGAGAGTCATTTGCTTGGGAGAGGATATTGGAAAAAACGGCGGTGTGTTCCGGGCAACTGACGGTCTGCAGGCTATTTTTGGAGAAGACCGGGTAGTAGATACGCCAATTGCGGAATCGGCAATCGTCGGCACGGCAGTCGGCATGGCAGCAAGGGGCTTGCGCCCGGTAGCGGAGATCCAATTCTTCGGGTTTATTTATGAAACGATGGACCAAATGGCAGCACAGGCAGCGAGACTTCGCTTCCGGTCTGGCGGGGTGCTGGGTGCGCCAATGGTTGTCCGTGCACCGTATGGCGGGGGAGTCAAGACTCCGGAGCTGCATTCTGATAGTTTAGAAGGTTTATTTTTGCATTCACCGGGGCTGAAAGTGGTAATGCCAAGTTCCCCTTATGATGCCAAGGGGCTGTTAACAGCGGCTATCCGCGATAATGACCCTGTTTTATTTTTGGAGCCGATGAAGTTATACCGCGCTTTCAAGCAGGAAGTGCCGGAAGAGGATTACATCATTGAGATTGGCAAAGCCAAGGTTGTAAAAGATGGCGAAGACCTAACGGTAATTACGTGGGGACAGACGGTGCCGCTCGTAAGCAAGGTAGTGGAACAGTGGGAGCAGGAGCAGCCTGTTTCGATAGAGATTATTGACCTGCGGACGGTGTCGCCGATTGACGAGGATACCATCATTGCTTCCGTGCAAAAAACAGGACGGGCCATGATAGTTCATGAGGCTGTGAAAACCGGCGGACCGGGTGCTGAAATTTCCGCGATGATTAATGAAAAAGCGTTGTTCCATCTGTCGGCGCCAATTGTGCGGGTTACAAGCTTTGACACGCCATATCCGGTACCATCAGTGGAAGAAGACTGGCTTCCAAATGCAGACAGAATCAGCCAAGGGATTAGAGAGGTATTAGCACATTAATTTTTCAAAAATGGGAGTGGCATAAAAATATGGCTTATGAATTCCGTCTTCCTGATATTGGCGAAGGCTTACACGAAGCAGAGATTTTGACATGGTTTAAGGCAGCCGGTGACTATGTAAGGGAAAATGAGAACATCGTAGAGGTGCAAACCGATAAGGCTGTGGTGGAAATTTCGTCACCAGTCGGGGGAGTAGTACAATCCTTCGGCGCGGAAGTCGGCGAGGTTGTTAAGGTCGGCGAGGTTTTATTCACCGTTCTTGAGGACGTAAAGGCTGGAGCGGGAGTGCTGGTGTCAGCTAGTAAAACATCCGGACAACATGAATCCATCCAACAAGGCTCAAACGGGATCAATACATTACAACGAGAATCCACACAATTTGAACACACGAAACAAGTCTCCACACAAACCAATTCATTTACTCAACATAATAAACAGCAAAATTCAGTAGGTATTTTACCAAAAAAACGCGTCATTGCGGCACCGTCTGTCAGAAAGCTGGCAAGGGAACTTGGTATCGATATTACCGAGGTTGTGCCAACAGGAAAAGGCGGAAAGGTGACGGAAGAGGACGTCAGAAACTTCAAGACGCTTGCAGAGAAGGAGGCAGCGGCGACTGTTGCGGCAGTTGAGTTGCAGGAGGAAGCGGCAGTATTTGCGCCGTTTAAGGAATCTCCGTCAGTACTTGAAACAGCAGCAAGGCTGGAAGAGGAAGTAAGGGAGCCAATCCGGGGCTTAAGGAAGAAAATCTACCAAAACATGAAACTATCAAAATCCACAGCTATCCACTGCAGCGGGATGGACGAGGTCGTTGTCACTAAGCTTGTTGACTTAAAGAAACAGCTGGAGCCGCATGCTGAAAGGGCCGGAGTCAAGCTTACATATCTTCCGTTTTTCGTGAAGGCCGCAGCCAAGGCATTAAGCCGGTATCCTATCTTTAACGCAACGGTAGACGATGAGAAGCTGGAAATTATCTATAAGAAAAATATTCATATTGGGGTTGCCGTGGCCACGGATGACGGCTTGCTCGTCCCGGTCATCAAACATGCTGACCAAAAGACGATTTTGGAAATAGCAGCGGAGCTTCAAGATCTATCAAAGCGGGCGAGAGAAAGAAAATTAAAACCGCATGAGCTTTCGGGCAGTACATTTACAATTTCGAGTACAGGCGGAAATGGCGGCTGGTTTGCCACTCCAATCATCAACTATCCAGAAGTCGCCATATTGGGTGTCCACAGCATCAAGAAAAAACCGATCGTCCAGGACGACCAAATCGTCATCGGTCAGGTCATGGGCATGTCCATCACCTTCGACCACCGCGTCATCGACGGGGCCCCTGCCAACGCCTTCATGGAAGAAATCGGCGCCCTTATCGGAAACCCGGAACTATTCATCCTGGAAGGGCGATAATTTGATTGGGTGAATTAATATGAAGTCAGGCACCACGTTCGGACATTTGTCCGCCGTGGGTGGATAGTTTGTGAATTTGTGAATTTATGAGTTTGTAAGGGGGCTAGGTTGTGTGGCTGTATGATGAGTTGTTAAGGATTGTTGGGGATGCTGAGCGGGTTAGTGTGAATGGGGCGGTGTTGGAGCAGCATAGCAAGGGGATTTCGTATCACTCGCCGCGGATGCCTGATGTGGTGGTTTTCCCGGTTTCTAAGGAAGAGGTCAGCCGTATCATGCGGTTTGCAAATGAAAATAAGGTTGCGGTTGTTCCGTTTGGGGCGGGATCGAGCCTTGAGGGGCATATCATCCCTTTAAACGGCGGCATTAGTCTTGATTTTACGTTGATGAATGAAATTATCTCCGTTCGCCCTGATGATTTTATTGTCACGGTTCAGCCGGGGGTTACGAGAAATCAGCTAAACCAAGCGTTGAAAAAGTATGGACTCTTCTTTCCGGTCGATCCGGGGGCAGATGCGACAATCGGCGGCATGACGGCTACCAACGCGAGCGGGACGAATACAGTTAAGTATGGAGTCATGCGGGACCAGGTTCTAGGACTGGAGCTAGTCCTGGCAGACGGTTCCTCCATTCGCACTGGAGGATATTCGTATAAATCATCAGCAGGATACAACTTAACCGGTTTATTTGTCGGCTCGGAAGGTACCCTGGGAGTATTTACAGAAATTATCCTGAAACTGCAAGGCATCCCTGAGACCACCATTGATATCAAAGCAACATTCCCATCGATTGAAGCAGCGGGAATAGCGGCCACTGTACTTCTAAAAGCCGGCCTGCCGATTGGGAAGATTGAACTCGTTGATCAAAAAACAATCCAAGCCGTGAATGCCTTTAAAAACACATCATATCGGGAGGAACCGACGCTGTTTATGGAATTTAGCGGCAGTGAACCGGAAGTCACCAACAGCCTCGAAATCGTCCAAGAAATTATCAAGGATGAGCAATGTGTCACCTTTGAATTCGAAAATGATTCTATTAAAAGAGCACAGCTCTGGGAGGCGCGCCACCAGGCTGCTCTGGCCATCATCGCCGCGAACCCTGGTAAGGGGCATATGGTAACGGATGTATGCGTACCGTTATCGGAGCTTTCCGATGCCTTACAATATACTAGAAAAATTGTTGACCAGTATGGAATTGATGCAGTCATTTTCGGCCATGTTGGCGATGGGAATTACCATGCCGTCTTTTCGGTGGACACGCAGGATGAAGAGCACATGAAACAGGTCGAGGAAGTTCATACGCAAATCGTTCAGTATGCCCTGTCCAAAGGGGGAACCTGTACAGGTGAGCACGGAATTGGCCTCGGCAAGAAGAAATTCCTTCAAGAGGAACATGGGGATACTCTCTCCATTATGAAGGGAATAAAAACAATGGTTGACCCTAACAATATCTTAAATCCAGGGAAGATTTTCGACAATGTTCCTTTGTCAGCTCCATTTGAACTTAAATAAAATGTGTGTTGACAAATAAAAATTTTTATGTTATAATAAAATATTATGCAATTGACACGTATTGATAGATAACTTACTATTAACTCCTAGCGAATTTTTTTGCTGGGGGTTTTTTCTTTTTTTAAAAGAAGGGGGAATTGATTTGGAAAAAACAAAGGAAAGTTTGACAGCGTTAGTAAGCTGCTTTGCCAGGGGCTATCATGCAGCTGCATCGAGCCAGCCAATTTTTCAAGACAATATGGCCAATGCCCTTTTACTTGAGGAGGAAAAGCAATTGATTGGCGCTAATTGGGCCAACGCCATTGCCTTCTTTGATCCAGGTACAAAATTGACTGCCTTTGAGGAAAAATTAGCCTGGGTCATGAATAATCAGACGGTTCCGCAATTGGTCAGCAGGGCAAGGTATGCAGAGGATGCGCTAATGGCAGCGATTGAACGTGGTGTTCGGCAATATGTGATTTTAGGTGCCGGATTTGATACCTTTTCGTTAAGGCAGTTGGATCTACCCGAAGATTTCACCATCTATGAAGTCGACCATCCCGCAACCCAAGCCTTTAAACAAAATCGGCTTCAAGAACTAGGCATGGACTTGCCAGCCAACGTAAAATTTGTCCCCGTAGATTTTAAACACAATTCACTCCAGAATGAACTCAAGAAAAACGGTTATGATCCGCAAAAGTTAAGCTTTTTTAGTTTGCTTGGTGTAGTGATGTACCTTGAGAAAAAAGACTTTTTTCAACTCCTGTCAACCATTTCAGGGATGTCTGTTAATGGAACTTCTCTCGTATTCGATTACCTGGATGATGCTGCGTTTGACGACCGGTTTGCCTCCAAAAGACTGATTCAGATGCGCCAAATTACCGCGCAAACGGGAGAACCGATGAAAACAGGCTTTGACCCGTTGGAACTGGACCTCGAACTGCAGAATTGTAACATGCTCGTATATGAAAACCTGGCTCCTGCTAATATCGAAGATTTATATTTTTCCAACAGGGAAGATAGTCTCCACGCCTTTGACCATTTTCACTTCGCTCATCTGGCCGTGCGTAAATAACTGGTTGCAAATTAATATTTCAGGAATGCCAGCATACATTTTTATTGATACCAATTTTTAGCTGTAGGAGGCATGCATGGATATTATCGTTAGGCGTGGGGACTCGTTATGGTACTACAGCCAATTGTTTCATCTGGATTTACAGCTTATCTTGGATTCAAATCGAGACATTGACCCCGATAAAATTTCCGTCGGACAGCGAATTAGAATTCCTGGCTTTGTTGCACAGGATTACCAGGTCCAGCAGGGGGATTCCTTATGGGCCATTGCCCGCCATCGGAATCTCGGCGTGGATGCATTATTACTCGTTAATCAACACATTAACCCGAACCAACTGGAGATTGGGCAAATGATAAAAGTGCCGATTAGGATAACCTGGAGATTGGTCCAAGGAAAGCAGAATTACGATTTCAGTCGAACGATGAAGGATATCAGGCGATTGCTGAGCGTATATCCATTTATGGAGGTAAATGCAATCGGGAAATCGGTTCTCGGAAACGAGTTGTCTGAACTGCGGATGGGCAAGGGTAAAAAAACAATTCATTATAATGCATCCTTCCATGCCAATGAATGGATCACGACAGCGGTGTTAATGACATTTTTAAACGATTACTTGTTGTCGCTGACTAATCAAAATCCGATCCGCGGCCTTGAGATGTCCAGATTGTATCAGCAAACCGCTTTATCGGTGGTGCCGATGGTCAATCCGGACGGGGTTAATCTCGTTTTGCATGGACCGCCTGAAAATCCTGAGTGGAAAAATAGAGTCGTCGAATTCAACAAAGGAAGCACCGATTTTTCCGGCTGGAAAGCGAATATCCGGGGTGTCGATTTGAATGATCAGTTCCCGGCACGCTGGGAGCTGGAACGGGCACGGAATCCAAAAGAGCCGGGCCCGCGCGATTATGGCGGCGAGAAGCCGTTGTCAGAACCGGAAGCTATCGCGATGGCAGACTTAACTCGGGAACGCGATTATGCCAGAGTCTTTGCCTTCCATACCCAGGGTGAGGAAATCTATTGGGGCTTTGAGAACATGGAACCGCCGGAATCTGAGGGGATGGTCAATGAGTTAAGCAGGGTCAGTGGGTATAAACCTGTTAAAACCCTCGAGAGCTATGCCGGCTACAAAGACTGGTTCATTCAGGATTGGCAGCGGCCAGGCTTCACGGTCGAACTTGGCCACGGGGTGAACCCGCTGCCCCTTTCGCAGTTTGATGAAATTTATGAGAAGGCTTTGGGGATCTTTTTGGCGGGGTTATATCTTTGAATTTTTTAGGGCAGCCGCTTGTGGGGAGTGGCTGCCTGTTATTTAGTTTTAGGTTAATGAAGGCCAAACCCGCCCAAGGCGAGGAGTGAAATGTCCTTCATCAGGCTGATGAGGACCAAAACCATCCGAGGCAAGTGGGAAAATGTCCTTCATCAGGCTGATGAAGACCAAAACCAGCCGAGACAAGTGGGAAAATGTCCTTCATCAGGCTGATGAGGACCAAAACCACCGAGGCAAGTGGGAAAATGTCCTTCATCAGGCTGATGAAGACCAAAACCACCCGAGGCAAGTGGGGAAATGTCCTTCATAAGGCCGATGAGGACCAAAACCACCCGAGGCAAGTGGGGAAATGTCCTTCATCAGGCTGATGAGGACCAAAACCACCCGAGACAAGTGGAGAAATGTCCTTCATAAGGCCGATGAAGACCAAAACCACCCGAAACAAGTGGGGAAATGTCCTTCATAAAGTTGATGAAGCCCAAAACCATCCAAAGCAAGCGGGATGATGTCCTTCATTAGAACAAGACGCCCAAAGGGCAAATAAAACCCAATAAAAATTACCTGTTTTTAAGTTACCTTAATCTTTATTCGTAGTATGTCCATTGATGAACCCCGACTCTTTTATATTTCTTTTCTAGAATCCGCCGAACCCTCTTCTTATCCACACCCCCACCACACCACTCAGACACCAAATTAGTCGTAATCTTGAAATCCGGAAACAGCAGCCGCAGTTCCTCCACGTGCCGCAGTACCGCCGACTCCACTTTTTCCTCGTGCCCACAATCACCGCAAACACACCGCTGGCCGACAACTGAAACCTCAAACGACAAGCAATGAGCGCATGTGAGCCCTTTTCGGCACTGGCCGTACGCATACGGAGGCAATTTGGCATAGGGGTTTTCTGCCAGATGTAGGGATAATAATTTTTCTGCGAGTTTCCGATGTTTGCTATTCAGCCCAGCCGGGGCCGCTTCCAATTTCCGCATATAAGTATTTAGTTGGGTTGGAAAAATGATTGGTACCTTTAGAGGAGCTTGGTAAAGGGTGAATTCGGGGTTCACGTGGACAACTTTCCCTATAACAGTGAATTTAAAGCCAAGCTTTTCCAGCAATTGGCGAAACATAGACTCGCAATTTTCCAATTGGACTAAGGGGTCTTTTCGTTCTTTTCCATTAGAATCATAGAACTTACCATCCTCATAAAAAAAATTGCCTCTAAAATTTTTAACTTCATTCAACGAGATAATATCTTGAAAAATAATCAATGAATCGATTTGGAACGTAGTGCCATTTAATTCAAATAGTAAATCGTTTAACACATAGCAACCACATTGAAGCTTGTCCGTTAAAGACTGAAAAAACAACTCACCTTCAAAGCCGCTTTTCAATTTTTTGTAATTCCACCTATCGTCTGGAAGCAACTCCATCCTCGTATTAAGAGAACGGTAAATTTTAAATCTCTTCGATTCAGCGAGCGGTTTTAAATTCACATTCCACCACATCCTTTTCTAAAAATAAACTCCAAGTCTATTTTAAACGGAATCGGCCAGCCCTACTGCCTCAAGAAATGAATATTTTGTTAACCTTCTAAAAATATCGACAATTACAAAGATCAGATATTGTTGTTTAAGTTAATTAAACGTTTGAATAGTATAGTACCTCTTTTAATTAAACGATTGATTTGTATAACATAAAAAAAGGGAACTCCTGTAAATACAAGATTTTCCCCCATTCCGATATTTAATTAAACGTTTGAATAGTAAAGCACATAAGCCTAGCCGCTTTAATCAAACGTTTGAGTAGTATAGTACAAATAGAAACGCCTGGATTTTTATCCAAGCGTTTCTTTATGCTATTAAATATTAAAGCTCTTCATATTTCGTTCGGTTTGGAATGTTTTGTTCCCTTGCTAAGTTTTGCATAAATTTAAGTCTCGGAACGAACCGGTGCACAACTAGAGCAGATATGATACTAAGGATAGCAGCGACCAAAACATCTCCTGGATAATGAACCCCTACCCATATCCGCGAAAACCCAACAAGCACAGCCAACAGGATCCACAAGAAACTCCAGCCTCTCCTGAAAAGCCAGAACGTTACGCATAGGGAGAAAAATATCATCGTATGGTCGCTAGGGAAGGAATTGTCGACTGCTTTCTCGATAAGTTTATTGACGTTGGACAGTTCAGCGAAGGGTTGATTATTGGAGTGGAGCATTCCTGCTAGTTTTCCTAGACCTTCTGCCATTAACAAGGTGAATACCGAGCAAATGACCATCACTTTATTTTTTCGACCGCCTGTAAACAAATACAACACTAAAGCCACTATTAACACATACAGCGTGTATTCAGCGATAGCCATAATGGGAGGATTCAAAAAGTCGTATTGTTTCCCCAAATTATTAATCATTCGAAACACATTAATATTAATTTCCATAATAGACATGCTAAATTATAACCTCCGAATCTACCAGATAAAGGGATTATACTATAAAGTTAGTGAAAATGTTACCGTTAATAACGCCAAACGAGGTAAAAAAATATAGGTAAATATTCCTTCACCTTTCGATACCAAAATGATATCATAATGATATATATGGAAAAATTTTTCAAATAGGGAGCGGTTGGGATGAGAGAGAAAGATATGAACAAAATTAATGGATTTTTGGGGGTATTATTGTTTCTGTTAATCGGGGCGGCAGCGGTATTTTCATTCAGGCAATTTACCTTAACTGAAAGTCCTGTATCTATTGTCCTCGCGGTGATAGGTGTTGTGGTGTTGTTTCTCCTGCTTTCCGGGTTCACTGTCATTCAGCCGAATCAAGCAAAGGTATTTACTTTATTTGGCCGCTACCTCGGAGTGATCAAACAGGAAGGATTTTGGTTGACGATTCCTTTAACCTTAAGAAAAACAGTATCCCTAAGGGTAATTAACTTCAATAGTGATAAATTAAAGGTAAATGATTTGGAAGGGAACCCAATCGAAATCGCCGCGGTAGTTGTATATAAGGTGTTTGATTCTGCCAAAGCGGTTTTTGATGTTGAAAACTACAAAACGTTTGTGCATACGCAAAGTGAAACAGGCCTGCGCCATATCGCTAGCCAGTACCCATATGATAATGTCAACAATGATTATGAAGTATCGTTAAGGCAGCACTCGGATGAGGTTGGTGACAAGTTGACCAAGGACTTGCAGAAACGCTTGGAATTGGCCGGAGTGGAGATTATTGAAGCAAGGATCATGCATCTGGCGTACTCGAGTGAAATTGCCCATGCAATGCTGCAAAGACAGCAGGCCAAAGCGGTCCTCGCAGCGCGCAAGGTCATTGTTGAAGGTGCGGTATCCATGGTCAAATCGGCAATTGATCAATTAAAGGATGAAGGAATTGTCGAACTGGATGAGGAAAAGAAAGCGCAAATGGTGAATAATTTAATGGTTGCCATCGTTTCTGATAAAGGAAGCCAGCCGGTAATTAATACAGGATCGATTTATTAAGGTAGTGATGATGTGGCTGAAAAAAAGCGATTTTTACTGCGCGTCGATCAGAAAATATATGATGCCTTGGAGAAATGGGCAGACGATGAATTCCGCAGTGTGAATGCCCAGATTGAACTGATTATAAAAAAAGCATTAAAGGATGCCGGAAGATTAAAAAACTCAAAGACGTCCAATGAAAAAGAAGAAGATTAAAACCGGAGGCAAACCGCCTCCGGTTTTCTAACTGCAGAGTGTCTGAGATTGACACTGTACGATTTTATAATTATTGACTAGCCAAATTTCCGCAAGTTTGACAGCCTTCCAAAAACCTTCCAGAAAAAATTGAAACCGAATTCAGGCTGTGCTATAGTAAAAGCATATTAATTGACCGTAGAACCAAATTAGTCAATGAGAAGGATGTGCGCTATGGCACCTGATCGCAGAAGAATGATTGTGGAGGCAGCAACTAAGTCTTTTTCCTTGTTTGGCTATAAAGCAACGACCATGGACCAAGTTGCCAAGCTTGCAAACGTCGGAAAGGGAACCATTTATACATTTTTTAAAAATAAAGAGGAGTTATTTGAAGAAATCATTTCTTCTTTAGTGAAGGAAATGATTGCGGAGGCGGATTCTGTCATTAACACGGAATTGCCCTTTACGGAAAATGTCCATCGGGCCCTTTATCGTTTACTGGAATTCCGCTCAAGGCACCAATTAATGATTAAGTTGGTACAAGAAGAGGCGGAAATGGGAACTTTAGCCGTTTCGGAAATGCTCCAGCATGTGGAGGACGAAATTATTGGTTATTTAAAGGAAAAAATCGAAACAGCTATTGCTAAGGGAGCAATCCCAGCGGTGGACCCGGAAATAACTAGCTTTCTTTTGCTAAAAATGTATATCGCATTGGTTTCGGATTGGGAAAAAAATCATGACCCGCTAAGCTCTGAGCAAATTGCGGAAATTATGAAGGTGTTTTTGTTAAAGGGGCTGCCGAGAGGAAAGTAACGCGATAAAGCACTGGGGGACAGGCCCCAGTGCTCCAGTGCTTTTAGTTAGGGTTATTTTTTGCTTAGGTTTTGCTGAGCCATTTTGACGAGCTCGCGGACCATGCTGCCGCCAAGCCGGCCGCCAACCTTGCCGGCTTGTTCCGAGGTAAGCTTGCCGTTATAGCCTTTTGACAAGGGTACGCCCACTTCTTCAGCGGCCTCAAATTTAGCATCCTCAGGACGCTGTGCCTGCACGACCTTAGCCTTTAACTGATCCAACCCGCTTCTCGCCTCTGGGACAAGAATTTTGTTTCTTCTCGCCATACAAATCCCTCCTTTACGAATAGAATTTCCAGAACGGAAAAATTCATCAAAAACACCGGCAAGGACTGGATAAAACCGTATCTTTCCAGTATAATAACTGATAATTAAGCGAATAAATTCAGTGAAAAAGAGAGTAATTATCTCGGAAGTCCAAGCGAGTCAGGGGCGGTGGAAGCCTGATACGGAGCAGATAATGAAACGCACTTTGGAGAAGTGCCCTTGAAAATAGTAGGGGGTGCCGGAGAATCCTCCGTTAACAAAGATCAAAGCCGGTTCAGTATGAACAATTAGAGTGGTACCGCGGGAATTTCAAACTCTCGTCTCTTTAAATAGAGACGGGAGTTTTTTGCATTTATAGAAAAATGAAGGAGGTCATAGGAAATGAATTTTAAGAAAGAGCTTGCAGAAGTCTTATATCAAGCATTAGAAGGCGAATTAGCCTCCCATAATATCGAGCAGTTAATTGAAAAACCAAAAAATCAGGACCATGGGGATTTAGCTTTCCCGTGTTTTTCACTCGCGAAACTGAAACGTAAGGCACCGAATTTAATTGCCCAAGAGTTAAGTGGAAAAATCCAGTCACCCACTTTTGAAAAAGTAGAAGTGGTCGGAGCCTATCTTAACGTGTTTTTAAATAAAAAGCTTGTCTCCGAACAAATCATTAACAACATTATGACTGAAAAAGGCCAATATGGTGCCCATGATTTTGGCCAGGGTGGCAATGTTACCATTGACATGTCATCTCCTAATATCGCAAAACCATTTTCCATGGGACATCTGCGTTCTACTGTTATTGGAAATGCGCTTGCCTTAATTGTTGAAAAGTGCGGCTACAAGCCAATTAAAATCAACCACCTAGGCGACTGGGGCACCCAGTTCGGAAAGCTGATTTCTGCCTATACACGCTGGGGAGATGAGGAAAAGGTCAAGGCAAATCCAATCAAGGAACTGCTCGCCCTGTATATTAAATTCCATGCAGAGGCGGAAACGACTCCGGCTCTTGAAGACGAAGGACGCGGCTGGTTCAAAAAGCTTGAAGATGGCGACCAAGAAGCGCACTCCTTATGGCAATGGTTCCGTGATGAGTCCCTTAAGGAGTTCTCAAGAATTTATCAGCTTATGAACGTGGATTTTGACTCCTATGCCGGGGAAGCTTTCTACAATGATAAAATGGACCGTGTTGTCCAGCTTCTCGAGGAAAAACAGCTGCTCGTGGAATCTGATCAGGCCCAGGTTGTCGAACTGACCGAAGAGGAGCTTCCGCCATGCCTCATTAAAAAATCGGACGGAGCGACGCTGTATGCCACTCGTGATCTCGCGGCTGCTATCTACCGGAAAGAAAATTACGACTTCGCACAATCCTTATATGTCGTCGGCCATGAGCAAAGCCTTCATTTTAAACAACTGATTGCGGTACTGAATAAAGCTGGCTTCGAGTGGGCTGATAAAATGGTCCATATTCCATTTGGAATGATGCTAAAAGACGGCAAGAAAATGTCGACCCGTAAAGGCAAGGTTGTCCTCCTGGAGGAAGTTTTGAGCGAATCAATCGCGATGGCCAGGCATAATATTGAGGAAAAAAATCCAAATCTGGCAGACAAAGATGGAGTGGCCAAACAGGTCGGTGTCGGCGCAGTTATTTTTCACGACCTAAAAAACAACCGGATGAACGATATTGAATTTTCCTTAGAGGAAATGCTTCGTTTTGAAGGGGAAACCGGCCCTTATGTTCAGTATACATTTGCGAGAGCTAGCTCAATATTACGAAAAGCTGGATGGAAGGCGGAATCGGCACCGGCGTCCGTCTACCAGACTACATGGGAAAACGAGTGGAAGGTAATCAGCATGTTATTGGAATTCTCCAACGCCATTAAGCGTGCATGCGAAAATTATGATCCATCCCAAGTCGCAAAATACATTGTCGACCTTGCTCAAGTCTTCAATAAATACTATGCGGAAGTTAAAGTACTCGAGCAGAGCGAGGAACAAAACGCACGCCTGGCACTGGTTTATTCTGTAACAGTCGTTCTTAAAGAAGGTTTGCGTCTCTTAGGGATTGAGGCGCCTGAAGAAATGTAAAGCATTTTGCTTAACGATTGGTTAAAAATGGGATACAATAAAAGTTAGATTAATGATTGGAGGGCTAAGGGATGAGTGAGGTATTATTAAAAAGTTTTGCAACAGCGAGGAATTACCTGCTAAAAAATGTAGAGGTGCTGGATCAAAACATTGTAGATATCCAGCCGGAAGGATTCAATAATACAATCCACTGGCATGTGGGCCATGTGTTAACTGTTGCCGAACAATTTATGTTTGGCTTTCCGAAAAAGTCAGCTAATTTACCAGCCAATTATTTAGAACTATTTGGCAACGGTACAAAACCGGCTGATTGGAATGGTGAAGTCCCATCTGTCCAGGAATTGACGGTTCAGTTAAAGGAACAATTTGAACGAATTCAAGAAATTCCGGTTGAAAGTTTCGCAGAGAAACTTAAAACACCATTTCTTGGCCAAGAAACGTACGGTGAACTGACGAGCTTTGCCATCTTCCATGAATCCATGCACTTAGGGCAAATTTCAGCAATGAAACGAGTTGTCCAAGCGGCGGCTCAAGTGAAATAAATAAAAAGCGAAATTTCGTTTCTGCTCTAGTAGAAACGATTTTTCGTTATATATAGGGAAACATAGAAAAAAGAGAGGACGTCTAACAATTTTTATGGATAATCAGCAGGAAAGACTGAAAGAAAGAATTTGGACAAAAGATTTTGTCCTTATCATATTCGCGAACTTTTTTATCTTCCTTGGATTTCAAATGACCTTGCCAACGATTCCGCTCTTTGTTGAGAAACTAGGTGGCAATGACCAGTTAATAGGTTTCGTCATTGGTATTTTTACCTTTTCTGCACTGCTTCTCCGCCCTTTTGCGGGGCAAGCACTGGAGACAAAGGGGAGAGGCTTCGTATACTTATTGGGGTTGGCCGTTTTTGTCCTATCAGTGGGATCCTTTGGCTTCCTGACAAGCATTGCCTTCTTATTTGTGATGCGTGTTGTCCAAGGGGTGGGCTGGGGCCTTTCTACCACCGCATCGGGAACCATCGCCACCGATTTAATTCCGGCATCCCGGCGTGGAGAGGGAATGGGCTATTATGGGCTGTCGGGGAATCTGGCCCTCGCCTTTGGTCCGGCGCTAGGTTTGGTTTTAGCCGGGGTATTGAAGTTTGAAACATTTTTTCTAATTTGTTCGGGTTTAGGGCTGATTGCCTTATTATTGTCATCAAGAATAACCTATAAAAAGGTGGAGCCGAGACAGGAAAAGCCAAAGGGGAGACTTAATTTTTACGAAAAAAGCGCTCTAAAGCCATCGATGCTGATGTTCTTTTTGACCGTTACCTTTGGCGGTATAGCGTCATTCCTCCCCCTTTATACGGCCCAAAAACAGATTGAAGGAATTGAATGGTATTTTCTGATTTATGCCATAGCCTTAATGATTACAAGAACCTTTGCAGGACAGTTATACGACCGAAAGGGGCATCAGGCAGTCTTTATTCCTGGGACGTTGTTAATTTTAGCGGCGATGCTATTGTTATCATGGCTTCCCAACAGCATTATTCTTTTTGCTGCGGCAGGCTTGTACGGCCTTGGCTTTGGTACCGTTCAGCCTGCCCTGCAGGCGTGGTCCATTGAAAAGACACCCATTAACCGTAGAGGAATGGCCAATGCCACCTTTTTCTCCTTTTTTGACTTAGGAATCGGAGTAGGCGCAATGGTGTTTGGTCAAATTGGCCATCTGATGAGCTATAGCAGCATCTATAAAGCAGCCGCAATGTCTGTATTCCTTTCAATGCTCTTGTATGTCTTTTTCTTATATAAGGAAAAAATGAATAAGGAAAAATCGAATCGAAGATTTGCATAGGCAAGTCTTCTTTATTTTTTGTATAATAAACATAAATACAAAGTCCAGGAGCGATTACGATGAGTTTAGGCTTTGCTGTCTATCAGTCCCCAGTTGGAACATTGCGGATTATTGCAGACGAAACGGGTTTAAAAAGAATTGAATTGTTTGAAGAGGACTGGGTTAAGTTTTTGGAAGAAAATCCTGATTTACAAGAGGATTCATCCATTTGTCAGGAAGCGGTCCGGCAATTGGATGAATATTTCGGCGGCCAGCGCCGTGATTTTGACTTACCGATTTCCGTCGAGGGGACCGAATTTCGCAGGAAGGTTTGGGATGCGCTGCTTAGGATTCCTTATGGCGAAGTTCGCAGTTATGCGGATGTCGCGGAGACGATTGGCAATCCGAAAGCGGTCAGGGCCGTCGGACAAGCCAACCGGGCGAACCAGCTGCCGATCATTATCCCGTGTCATCGGGTAATTGGAAAAAGCGGAAGCCTAACCGGCTATGCCGGCAGCAATACCCCGATTAAACAGCAACTGCTTGAACTTGAAGGCCGCAAAATGAAAGAAGAAGCGCCGCATAAGGTGATGCTCTAGGTTTGGCTTGAAATGGTCGAAACTGCTAACTAATTTCATAAATAAATTGTGCTATAATGGCGGTATAAATTAAATAGCTGAAAGTTTTCTAGGGTTCCGCGGCGCGGGTGCATGCGCTGGTCTGGTCCGAGAGAAAACGCACAGAATGGATAGCTGTCTAGCTTCAGTGCCTAGGGGCCCTGGTCAAGGCGCTTCCGCTTTTCTGTGTACACGGAGGGATAAAAGCCTGGGAGATACTGATAAGCAGTTATCTCCGGGCTTTTTTTGTTTGTTCCAGTATTTGGGGAAGGAGTGAATAAAATGAATTTACAGTGGATGAAGGTGTTTTTTGCAGCATTTTTCGAAGTTTTTTGGGTGGTAGGATTAAAGCATGCTGATAATGTTTGGGAATGGGCCGGTACGGGTGTGTCTATAATTATCAGTTTCTATGCTTTAATCGCTGCGGGGAATAAACTCCCTGTAGGTACGGTATATGCCGTTTTTGTAGGATTAGGCACAGCCGGTACGGTTATTTCGGATATTCTCTTTTTTGGGGAACCGTTTGATATAGTAAAAATCCTTTTAATACTCGTGCTGCTGGCAGGAGTGGTTGGCTTGAAATTAGTAACGACAGATTCTGCTGAGGAAGGGGCTGATTCCTGATGGCTTGGATTTCGCTAATGTTGGCGGGTTTTTTTGAGATGTTTGGTGTGGCGATGATTAACAAACTGCATAGGGATCGAAACTGGCAATCCTTTGTGTTATTGGTGATTGGCTTCGGCGGCAGTTTCTTGTTTCTCGCTAATGCAATGAAAACATTGCCGATGGGCACAGCTTATGCCATTTGGACTGGAATAGGTGCATCAGGCGGGGCGTTATTAGGTATGTTATTTTATGGTGAATCGAGGGAATGGAAGAGACTTCTGTTTATTGCCATGGTTTTGAGTGCGGCGGTTGGGTTGAAGATGGTTTCCTAGTTTGCCTTTCATTATCCAAAGAAAACCACTGACAAGTCTAGTCAGTGGTTTTCTTCGTCTTTTTAATTAAAAAGTAAATGACTCCTAATACGATAGCTGCGATCAGGAGCGGCATGACGTATGGCTGCGCCGCTTCTTTAATATGCGACCAGTTTGCACCCAATGTCTTGCCCAACACAAGAAACAATATGGTCCACGGGATAATCGCTGCCACGGTATAAAGAGTGAACTTTAGCGCAGACATTTTTGCAATTCCCGCAGGAATGGAAATCGCGTGGCGGACAACAGGGATGAATCTGGCTGTAAAAATGACGCCTACTCCATATTTTTCAAACCAATGCTCCGCTACATCGATATGCTTCTTTTTTATCAAGACATACTTTCCGTATTTCTCCAAAAATGGCCGTCCGCCATAATAGCCCGCCCAATATAAAAACAACTGTGCAAGTGTTCCGCCGATGGTCCCGGCAATTACGGCCCCTAAAAAATTAATTTTTCCGAGTGAAATCATGTAGCCGCCATATCCTAAAACGAACTCGCTTGGGATGATTTCAATCATTAATCCCAAAGCAATCCCGAAATAACCTAACTGTGATAGAAAATCCAATACCGAAAAAATAAACTCTGTCATAGCACACCTTCACTTATGTAAATAATAGTCACTCTCATCAGTTTATAATAGTTTGTCTCATAAAGAAATATATATGGTCTTTTTCATCCAGACATTCCATTCAAAAAGAAAAAAGCAGCTTAACAGCCGCTGCCTCATAGACAATCAGGAACTTAATGATTTTTCTGTAGAAAACATATAGTTTCGATGATGATAGCGGATGCTGTAGACAAGACCCATCGCAAACATATTCCCCATCAGCGAACTGCCGCCGTAGCTGATAAAGGGCAGGGGAATTCCGGTAATCGGAAGCACTTGAATCGTCATGCCGACATTTTGGAACACATGAAAGGTAATCATGCAGATAATGCCCGTGCAGACATATGTATTGAACGGTTCATTCGTATCCAGCGCCGTTTTAATTAAATGGTAAATTAGCAAAAAGTACAGTCCAATGACAACGCTGCCGCCGACAAAACCGTATTCCTCGCCGATCACACTAAAAATAAAATCGGTATGGGCTTCGGGGACATAAACCACCCCATTGCTGAAGCCTTTGCCGGATATAAGACCTGACCCGATTGCTTTTAATGACTGCAGCAGATGAAAGCTTGATCCGGATGAATGATTAGCCGGGTCAAGCCAGGAATATATTCGATTGAATTGATAGGTTTCCACATGGAGATATTTTTCAAGAATTTCCGGTTTATTTAACACAAGATAAAAGATTAGGGCAACAAACGAAGCGCCAACACTGCAAATGGGCAAGATGATTTTCCATGAAATGCCGGAAACAAGGATAACACCGGTCAAAATCGCCATGATGACCAGGGCTGTCCCTAAGTCTTCCACTACGATTAAGCCAAGCGGCACCACGGTAATAAGGCCAAGCTTCAGCAACAACAGCAGGTCGGTCGTCAGCGTTTTTTCAATATACTTTTCATGATGAGCGGCCACTGCCCGGCTTAAGGCCAAGATTAAAAAGATTTTGGCGAACTCTGAAGGCTGGATGGTCCCAATGCCTTTAATCACAAACCAGTTTTTCGAGCCGTTCCTTTCTGGTGCAATACTTGGCGGGGCAACCGCTAACAGGATTAGCAGGAAAATCCCAAAGCCATATAGTACCCAGGCAAGTTTGCGGTACTGGTAGCTGTCGAAAAGAATGGATCCCAAAACAATGGCAGCGCCGACCACATACCAAAAGATCTGCATAATCAGGAAATTCCGTTCCCCGTATTGACCGGTCGATTGGGCACTGTAGATTGCTAGGCAGCTGATAAGAAAGAAAAGAAATAATAATAATGTTAATGTCCAATCAAAACGGTCCGCTTTTTTTAATTCTGTATCCATAGACCACACCTTATTTTTAACAATTAGTTATTACCAGACTAACAAAGAAATGGTAACCCTACAACAACATAGGTAAAATCTGTCATATTATTTAACGATTTTAAGAAGGAAAAGTTTCAGTCTCACATTAAATAATGAAGAAACATCGTCGCAATCCCGAAATAAGTGAGTAAGGAAAAAATATCATTTAAGGTGGTAATCAGCGGTCCTGAGGCCACTGCAGGGTCAATCTTTATACGGTAAAGAATAATCGGAATGATGGTCCCGGCAAGCGTTCCGATGATTAGAGTGAAAAACAGTGAGCTGCCGACTACAAATCCTAACGTCAGGTTTCCCTGCCAAATATACGCAATGATCGATATTAATATCGCACACGTTGCGCCGATGGAAATTCCCACTCCAAGCTCCCTCATGATTAAACGAAAGATAACCTTTTTATCAATATCGTGAGAGATTAGTCCTCTGACAACGACGGCAAGCGATTGCGTTCCGGTGTTACCGGTCATTCCGGCAATCATTGGCATGAAAAAGGTAAGGGCGACCACCTGCTTCAATGTGTCTTCAAAGCTTGAAATAATCCGTCCTGAAATAAGCCCAATGAACAGAAGCAGGATAAGCCAAGGAAGCCTTCGCGCTGCGGCAACGAGCGTTTTCGTATCAAAATCGATCGCTTTACCTGAAGCAGACAGCTTCTCGATATCCTCATTTGCTTCTTTAATCACGACATCGATGACGTCATCAACCGTAATAATCCCGAGCAGCACATGATCCTCGTCGACAACCGGTACAGAGATAAAGTCGTAGCGTTCAACGGTCTTGGCGACATCTTCTTGGTCTGTTGTGACGGTCACAGAAATAACCCGTTCAAACATTATGTTGTCAATCCTGTCGCCTTCACCAGCCAGCAGTAAATCGCGGTAGGATACAACTCCCACCAGCTTGCTATCTTCGTCAATGACATATAAATAATTCAGCGTTTCGGCAAACTCAGCAAACGATTTAAGCTTATCAACCGCTTCCCTGACAGTATAATAGTTGCGAATCCAAACAAACCTGTTCGTCATAATTCTTCCTGCTGTTTCAGGAGGATAACTCATGATATCCTTGACGGCATTAGATTCCTTTGTATCCATTTCCGAAAGGAGGGAATCTATTTTTTCAGGGGACAATTCATGCAGAAGCGTGGCCAAATCATCATTGTCCATTAAATCCAGGACCTTGCTGGATTTCTCAATCCCCAGCATATTCAACAATTCAAGCTGTTCGGACTTTTCCAGCTCTTCCATCAGGTCGGCAAGAAGATCATATTTTAAATAAAGTAGAAACCGGCTCTTTTGCTTTTCTGGCAACTCTTTGTAAATCGCCGCAACATCGTAGGGCTGAAGTTCATCCAGAGCAGCTTCAAATTCGGCCTTTTTATTTTCAGTTAATGTATTGATAATATATAAACTTATTTCCTCATGAGTCATATCTTTAACCAAGGTTGATCACTCCTTTCCTAGACCAAATCGCTATAAATTAAATAAGGCGGGAGTACATAGAATAGTCAATATGGTTAATCCATAGTATACGTCAATATGGGTAATACCTTTAGGTTAAATCATTAATCGAATATTATTATTTGTAAAAGAAATGAAATAAGCTATTTTTCCTATTTTTTGATAAAATGAGGAGGTATTGTCTATAAGCATTTGGAAGTTTCATGGAAACTGGAACTGATAAAATATAAAACGTGTTTGAACGGAGGAGTTTGGCGTTGAAAAAGCATCATCATCAAGACATACGGGACCTTATTTATTTGCATTTAAATCAATCAGACCAGTATGTTTTATCCTATGGGATTGAATTCGCAGAATTTGCGGCAGCTTTTTCCGGGTCTTTAAATCACCTGCTGTTACTTAAGCACCGCTATGATGATGCTGATTTTAACATGCACACACTGCTCGAGTACTGTCCGGAAGAAGGAATAAACAAATTGGCTGCGGAGGATGTTTACGGTTACGGAGATTTCTGCTGGATTGATTTTCTGGAAGAAGATGTTTTAAATGAACTTTCTGGGCAGGAAATGGCGGAATTATTATACTTAGGCCACCATAAACAACACTTAAAAACCCCGTTCTACAATAAATTGGGCAACCGTTTCGTTTACTTAGCTCATGATGATGGCTGGTTTAATAAAACATATTACCGCAGCTTCAAGGACTTTTTCCATTTACTAAGTGAAGTGGTTTCCGATAAGCTGGGGGAAATAAAACCGGAAAAATCGCTGCTTGGACTTCGTAAAAAACGGACATACACGCCGGTGAATAAGGAAATCCTGCTGTCCTTGACGCCGTTCATCAAGGAAGGAATTTGCATTTCGTTTAGGGATGCGGACGCTCAGCGGACCCGAATCGAAATTCCAATTTGGGTGATTGGCGACTATGCCAATATGGATGATATGTATGAGGAATATCAGTATATTAGGACAAAGCCTTATCATGCAAAAATTATTTTTGACAAAAAGACAAAAGAATGGAAACTTAACGTTGTTTAAGGCTGACCTAAAAGTCAGCCTTATTTTGTCGCGGAAAAACCAAGAGGAAACAAACAAACTATGGGCTTCATAATATAAATTTGAAAAACAAGTAAACTTAGGTATATCGAATTTCCTTTCTGATTAAAGAAAGTGATAAAATAAACTGTGAATGAAAAGATGGAGGTTTTCAGCATGAAAACAAAATTAGGATTGCTTTACGGAGGAAAATCCGCAGAGCATCAGGTGTCATTACAAACAGCTCTTGCTGTCATGAAAGCATTAGATCTTGAAAAATTTGAAATTCATCCAATTTATATAAATGTTGAAGGCCGCTGGATTAAAGGTCCGCAGCTAATGGAACCGGCTGAAACAGTAAAGGAACTGGCATACTCCGCTGACAGTCAAGTGCCGGCCGCTTTATCGCCTGCTCTATTCCAATCGGAGAACCAAGAGAACGCTGAGCTTGATGTCATTTTTCCACTTTTGCATGGACCGAATGGGGAAGATGGAACCGTTCAAGGGTTATTGGAAATCCTAAACCTGCCGTATGTCGGGAACGGTGTTTTGGCTTCAGCAGCCGGCATGGATAAGGTCGTCATGAAAAATATATTCGCACAAGCAGGTCTTGGGCAGGTAAACTATGTTTCTTTTATTAAGAGTGAATGGCTGGGCGCCAAAGAAGAAGCTTACGAACAGGTTGAGAAGGAGCTTGGCTATCCATGCTTCGTAAAGCCGGCCAATCTTGGCTCAAGCGTTGGAATCAGCAAATGCCGCAACCGGGCTGAGCTTGATACTGCATTTTCAGAGGCTTTCCAATTTGACCGAAAAGTCATTATTGAAGAGGGTGTCACTGCCCGCGAAATCGAGATTGCTGTTCTTGGTAATGATGCACCAGAATGCTCCGTTGCCGGAGAAATTGTCCCGAAAAAGGACTTTTATGACTATAAGGCGAAATACGAAGATGGGGAAACAGCGTTGATTATTCCTGCGGAGATACCTGAGGATGTATACGCAGTAATGAAGGACATGGCAATTCGTGCCTTTAAATCGCTTGACTGTTCGGGATTGGTCCGGGCTGATTTCTTTTTAACACAAGATGGCAAGGTGTTAATTAATGAGGTGAACACGATGCCTGGCTTCACCCCATTTAGCATGTTCCCGCTGCTCTGGAAGCACACCGGAGTAGAATATCCGCAATTAATTGAGCGGCTTGTGGACCTAGCCAAAGAAAGACACGCCGAAAAGCAACAGATTAAATATACTGTTTAATAACAAAAGCGCAGCTTAGGATAAAAAACAACATTTGACACGGCTGTTTTTGCCGTGTCCATTTTTATAAATAAGACATAAGAGGAGGAGTTAATCATGATTAAACGATCGTTAAAGCAGATTGCCGAAATGGTCTCTGCGCAAAATGATATCACGTCATATCTTGACATCGTTATTGCAGGTGTAACGATTGATTCCAGAAAAATTGAACCAGGCAACTTATTTGTTCCATTTAAAGGTGAGAAGGTAGACGGCCATAAATATGTGGAAGAAGCCATCAAGAATGGGGCCGGCGCGGCGCTCTGGCAAAAGGATGTTCCGAATCCGCCGCAAGGGCTGCCACTGTTGATGGTTGATGACTGCCTCTCGGCTTTGCAGGAATTGGCGCGCAAATATCGGAAGGAATTGTCTGTCAAAGTAGTGGGAATTACCGGGAGTAATGGAAAAACAACAACAAAGGACATGACCTCAAGTTTATTGTCACTTAAATATAAGGTCCAAAAAACCGAGGGTAACTACAACAATCATCTCGGTCTTCCTTTAACAGTGCTTGGCTTAAATGAGGATACGGAGATAGCTGTCCTAGAAATGGGGATGAGCGGCCGCGGCGAAATTGAATTCCTTACCAAACTGGCCTGTCCGGATGCCGTTGTCATTACAAACATCGGTGAATCCCACCTGCTTGATCTTGGCTCAAGAGAAGGGATTGCTGAAGCCAAACTTGAAATTCTTCAGGGACTTCAAAAAGGCGGACTGGCAGTACTCCATGGTGATGAGCCGCTGTTGATGGAGCGTATTCATCAATTTAAAGGAGATGTTCAAGTTCAAACCTTTGGCAGAAGCGATACGAATGACTTATTTCCAACTGAAATTACCCAGCTTGAACAGGGGAATAGCTTCAAGATTAATGCTTCTAATAAAACCTTTGAACTGCCGGTTTTAGGGACACACAATATTTTAAATGCACTTGCGGCGATGCTGATTGCCCGATATTTTTCCGTTTCCTTTGAAGAAATAACTGAAGGGTTAAAAACAACTAAACTGACGAATATGCGGATGGAGCTTGTGGAAGGGAAGCATGGTGAGAAAATCATTAACGATGCTTATAATGCAAGCCCTACGTCCATGATGGCGGCAATTGAATTAGTGTCAAACCTTCAGGGCTATGAGCGGAAAATCCTCGTTCTCGGCGACATGCTCGAGCTTGGACCGCAGGAGGAGCAGTATCATTTGCAAATAGGTGAAGGTTTAAATGCTGACAAAATTGAGTTCCTGTTCACCTATGGACAACTTGGCAGCCATATCGCTGCGGGGGCAAGAAACGTATTGGGTGATGAAAGAGTTTTTGACTTTCTTGATAAAGAGGAATTAATTCAGTCGTTAAAAAAATATCTAAATGAGCAGACTCTCGTGCTTGTTAAAGCATCAAGAGGGATGAAATTGGAGGAAGTTGTCAAGGCACTGCAAAAATAAGGATTGGCCGAGCGGTTATTTGAGTCTCTTGCAGACGGGAGGTTAATCCGCTTTTGGCCATGGGGCAGGTGACAAAGGGATGATAGGCTGCTTGTGCATTCACGGCTTTACGGGCGCCCCATATGAAGTGGAGCCCTTGGTGGAGTATTTAAAGAACCGTACAGATTGGGTTTTTCGTGTTCCTACGCTGCCGGGGCATGGTGAAACCCTTCATTTAAAAGGAGTTCATTACCAGGAATGGATCCGCCATGCCGAGGAAGAATTAAAGGAACTTCTGGAAGTTTGTGATGAGGTGTATGTCGTTGGTTTTTCCATGGGCGGCTTGATTGCCAGCTTTCTTGCAGCACATTATCCTGTGGACAAGCTCATTTTGCTTAGTGCTGCTGCCTACTATATTCATCCCAAACAACTAGCGGCTGATGTAAAGATGTTTATTAAGGATATATTTACCGGCAGCATCCGGAATAATGAGCTGTTCCTGCGTTATAAAAGGAAAATAACTGAGACCCCGCTTGCAGCAACACTGGAATTCCGCCGGCTTGTTGCCTATATCCGGCCAATGCTGAATCAGGTAAAGGTGCCGACCTTTATCGCCCAAGGGGAATCTGACGGGATTGTCCCGCCGAAAAGCGCGGAATATTTATATCGAACGATTGGTGCAAAGGAAAAAAAGATTACCTATATAAGGGAATCTAAACATCATATTTGTCACTGTGAGGAGCGAAATGTCCTCTTTTTCCAAGTGCTGGATTTTTTAAGCAATTCTTAAACAATATGGCACGAACCATCCAAACTTTATTTGCATAATACTATTGATAATGTTATCATTAATAGCAATGTGTCTAAAGATTGGTGAAAAATGGGCATACTCCTTGGGAGGAATGTCTTTTTTTTGGTAAAATAAAGATGTTACTTGATGTGTTTCTTGAGAATAGATTTAGCTTTAGATATTAAAAATATTGTTAAATAGATGAAGGAGAATGAATACATTGACGAAGTTTGAAGATTTAGGCATTAGCCAGGCTACGTTGAAAGCTGTCCTTAAGATGGGATTTGAAGAAGCAACTCCTATTCAGTCAGAGACGATTCCATTGAGCATGGAAAATAAAGACGTTATCGGTCAGGCTCAAACTGGAACAGGGAAAACGGCTGCATTTGGAATTCCATTGGTGGAAAAGGTTGATACGAAACAAGAGGCCATCCAAGGGATTATTATTGCCCCAACTAGAGAACTTGCCATCCAAGTATCTGAAGAGCTTTATAAAATTGGCGCCGGTAAAAGAGTCCGAGTATTGCCAATTTATGGCGGCCAGGATATCGGCCGGCAAATTCGCTCTTTAAAGAAAGCACCTCATATTATTGTCGGAACTCCAGGGCGGATTCTTGACCATATCAACCGCAAAACGATGCGTTTAGATCAGATTAAAACGGTTATACTTGATGAAGCAGATGAAATGCTAAACATGGGATTCATTGAGGATATTGAATCCATTTTGGCTGGTGTTCCTGAAGAAGGACGGCAAACATTGCTGTTCTCGGCAACTATGCCTGGACCAATTCAGCGTATTGCTGAAAAGTTTATGAAGGATCCGCAGATTGTCCGTGTAAAGACAAAAGAAATGACGGTTCCATTAATTGAACAGTATTATGTGGAAGTGCAGGAAAAGAATAAATTTGATGTCTTAACAAGACTTCTTGACATCCAATCACCTGAATTAGCGATTGTGTTTGGCCGGACAAAACGCCGTGTTGATGAGTTATCGGAAGCATTGAACCTTCGCGGCTATACTGCAGAAGGCATCCATGGTGATTTAAGCCAGGCGAAACGCCTTTCTGTTTTACGTAAGTTTAAAGAAGGTACAATCGATGTTCTTGTTGCAACAGACGTAGCGGCACGTGGACTTGATATTTCCGGCGTTACCCATGTTTATAACTTCGATATCCCACAGGATCCGGAAAGCTATGTACACCGTATCGGACGTACTGGCCGTGCCGGCAAAACGGGTGTAGCGTTGACATTTATTACACCACGTGAAAAGCCATATTTATTTGTGGTGGAAAAAACAACGAAGCGCAAAATGGAGCGAATGAAGCCGCCAACTCTTGATGAGGCATTGGAAGGACAGCAGCGGGCTGTTGTTGATAAAATCCTGCAGACGATTGAATCCAACAATCTTCATTATTATAAGAATGCGGCCGAAGAATTACTAGAAGCCAATGATGCTTCAACGGTTGTTGCAGCAGTGTTGAAGATGCTGACAAAAGAGCCTGATACAACACCGGTTAAATTGACTGAAGAGGCGCCGCTTCAGTCGAAAAAGGAAAGAAGACCTCATGACCGTGGTGGAGACCGTGGCGGGGATCGCCGCAGAAGAGACGATTCACGGAACTATAATTCTGACCGCAGAAAAAAAGCACCGGTAAAACCTCGCGGTGAAAGAAAAACCGGCGGCGGCAAACCGAAGTCAAAGACATATTAAGATGATTTAAAGCATGGATGCTGGAGGTGTCCATGCTTTTTTATATGTTTGAAATAAGGGAAGGCTAATGTTAAATACTTTTTGGAGGATTTAACATGATTATACGTCTCGGATATGTTGCTATGAGTGTGGAACTTCAAAATGCATCCCCATCGCAAACAATGACATTTGCGCAATTCAGCAAAATTAAAGACAGGGATGCAGCTATTCGTAAACTGGAAAGAATTTCTGAATCAAATTTACATAATTGCCTCCGTCTCCTAAAGCATAATGAAGCCAATCAAATTCACTTCTTTCGGTTAAGCTCGCGGCTCATCCCACTGGCCAACCATGAGGAATTACTCGACTGGAATTACATGAAACCATTAAAAGAGCCCTTAAAAGAGCTGGCAGACTACATTAAGAAGCACCCAGCAAGAATTGATTTCCATCCTGATCATTTTGTTGTTCTTAATTCACCGGATAAAGAGATTTTAAAAAACTCATTGAGAACACTTGTTATGCATAAAGCCCTGCTGAAGGGTATGGAGGTCGAAACGGAACACCGCTGTGTCCTTCATGTCGGAGGCGGCTATGATGATAAGGAAAAGGCTCTCGAATTATTTATTCATAACTGGGCCTATATTTCTCCCTCCATCCAAAGAATGATTATGCTGGAAAATGATGATACGACATTTACCGTTAAAGAGACCTTATATCTTTGTGAAAAACTGGGCATTCCCATGGTGTTTGATTATCATCATCATCTGGCTAATCACGAGGACGAAAATTGGCAGGAGGATTGGGGCCGGGTGGTGGAGACCTGGAAGGATTCTCCTCTGCCAATAAAAATGCATATTTCCAGCCCGCGGTCCGAACGTGACTTTCGTGCTCATGCGGATTATGTGGATGTTGAGATGTTCCTTCGGTTTCTTGCTCAAATCAAGGGGACGGTTCCGGAGATTCATTGCATGATTGAAGCGAAGCAAAAGGATGCCGCACTCTTTCAACTTTCTCGGGACTTGCAAGGTAAGAGCGGAATCAAAATGCTGGATCAGTCCAGTTTTCTGATGGAATAGTAGTAGTGGTTCCATTCGTTTCTTTGTATACTTATATGTGAAAGTTTGCCGATTTTCCTCTTTGGAGATTCAAAGGGCTAGAATGGTTTATGGGGAAGGGAAAAAGTGGTCATATAAAAGGTTCATAAGACCAGAAGCAGCAGAGAAAGCCTTGTGAAGCGGTCTTATAAAAGGTTCATAAGACCAGAACGGTAGAGAAAGCTCTGTGAAGTGGTCATATAAAAGGTTCATAAGACCAGAAGTGGTAGAGAAAGCCCTGTAAAGTGGTCATATAAAAGGTTCATAAGACCGGAAACGGAAGAGAAAGCCCTGTAAAGTGGTCTTATAAAGGATTCATAAGACCAGAAGCGGAAGAGAAAGCCCAGTGAAGTGGTCGTATAAAAGGTTTATAAGACCGGAAACGGAAGAGAAAGCCCTGTAAAGTGGTCTTATAAAGGATTTATAAGACCAAAAGCAGTAGAGAAAGACTGGTGAAGTGGGTCTTATAAAAGGGAGGGGGAATAAGGTGCAAACAGAACCGCAAAAACGCATATCGGAAAAAGCTCTAAAAGTTTGGCGCATTTCTGGTGTTATAAAAGCGGCGATAGAGTGGGCTATAGCTGTTACAGCCATCATAATAATACATATATTTAACGGACCCATTTGGGTATCGGTTATCCTTATAGCGCTCGCCATCATATTAACCTATTTACATGTTTTCTTATTCCCATCAATCAGATGGAAACGCTGGCGGTACGATGTCCGTGAAGAAGAAATTGAACTATTGGAAGGGATTTTTATCATTAGTCGTACGCTCGTGCCGATGGTCCGTGTTCAGCATGTCGATACCTTACAAGGCCCAATTTTAAGAAAATATAAGCTGGCATCGGTCATCGTCCATACGGCGGCCACCGCTCATGAAATCCCTGCCCTGGAGGAGAGCGAAGCGGAAGAATTACGATTCTATATTTCAAAATTGGCAAGGGTGGCTGAGGATGATGTCTGAACCAAAACGGCTTCATCCCATCGCCAGCGTCATTAATACCGGAAAAAGATTAAAAAACCTTTTCATCCCCTTAGCTGCAATATTTTTATCGGGAGGGCGAGAAGGCAAGGAATCTCTTTTCATTACACTTGGTATAGCCTTTGTTGTTGTTATTTCCACTTTTATCTCCGGCCTGATATCTTGGTTAAAATATACTTATCGTTTTGAAAATAATGAGCTTCGAGTTGAATACGGGATTTTCATTCGCAAAAAACGATATATCCCCTTTGAACGAATCCAAAGTATCGATTTGACAGAAGGCATTTTGCAGCAGCTGTTTGGGCTTGTGAAGGTACAGATTGAAACAGCCGGCTCAAGTGGAGACGAGGAAGCGGAGGCCGTTCTTTCAGCCATTACCAAGGAAGAGGCAAAGCTCATTCAAGAGTATGTCGCAGCAGCTAAAACGGGTGATTCAGAAACAGCAAGCCACCAAGTGGCTAAGCCAATTTTTAAAATAACCACACCGGAATTATTGCTCTTATCGTTAACATCAGGAGGCATCGGGGTGGTGATATCTGCTTTATTCGCACTGCTTTCCCAGTTTGACGATTTCATACCTTTTAAAAAAGTCTTTGGCGGGTTGGAAGATTGGGCGGTTCACAATCTTATCCTTATCGCCATCCTTGTCTTTGCCGGCTTTTTCCTGGCATGGCTGATTGCCTTAGTGATGACGATGCTGAAATATGCGCATTTTACGGTAGTACAAACAGAAAAGAACTTCGTTATTTCACAGGGGCTTCTTGAGAAAAAACAAATCACCATCCCTTTAAACCGGATTCAAGCCATAAGAATCAGTGAGAATCCAATCAGGCAATTGCTTGGTTATGGAACGGTGTATGTGGAAAGTGCCGGGGGATCCATTGAGAACAAGGATGGCGCAAATGTCATCCTACTGCCAATCATGAAGGTAAAGGAATTGTCTGCATTAATTGGTCCTTACCTGCCGGAGTATCATTTCACGGCGTCCTTCACGCCAGTCCCGAAGCGGGCATTAAGGCGTTATATTTTCCGGAGCTGGTTCATTCCAGTTCCGATCGCAGCGGCAGCCATCTTTTTTTTCAAAATATGGGGTCTCTTTTCGCTGATCCTAATTGGAATATTTACATTTTGGGCGATACTGAAATATAAAACCGCAGGCTGGAGTTTGGATGGTCAGCAGCTGACCCTTAGATTTCAGACCACCAACCGCACCACTGTCTTTATGAAGAAAAACAAGATTCAAAGTTTGGAAATAAGGGAAAGTTATTTTCAACGAAATAAAGAATTGGGGACAATTGAGGCCTTTGTAAAATCGGGACTAGGCGGTGCCGGCGGTACAGTTGTCGACATGGAAAAAAGTGAGGTAGAGAAGATTTTCGGCTGGTACTCTAAGGAACAGAAAAAGAGGGAGGGGGCGCACGGTTGAAGCCTCCCTCTATTCTAGGCTTTGTCGTGAAACTGCCCCAAGCAAAAGCCCGCCCAGCAGCCCAAAAAGATGGGCGGTAATATTCACGTTAGGTTCAAGAAATGTCATTACTAAGCTGATAACCGTAAGTGTGATGATTATCTGGGAATTCGCTTTGGAAAGTGTATTCTTTTTAAAAAGAATTAGCGCCAAATAGTAGCCGAACAGCCCGAATATTGCCCCGCTTGATCCGACATGTGTATAGGTGAGCGCCTCAAGCATTAAGGTGGCAACGTTGGCGATTAATCCGGAAACCAGATATACAATCAAAAATCGCCCGCCGCCGAGCATCCGCTCTAGCCCTGGTCCAAATAATACAAGGGCAAAACTATTAAAAAGCATATGGGAGAAACCGCTGTGCATAAAGATCGGTGTAATCAGCCGCCAATACTCTCCCTCCATAATGTAAAGATTGACCCCGGAGAGGGTTTCAATAAACCAGGAATTAGGGAATATTGGTAAAATGGTGCAGATAAAAAGAATGAGATGAATGGCCACAATAATAGAAACGACCGGGTAATAGCGAAGAAACTCGCGAAGACTTTCTGTTCGAGTAAACATTATTTTCCACCTCTTACTACCATCATAGACTATTATTTTATCTTGTACACTATTATGCTGACAGGAAATGAAATAGAAGGAAGATTAGCGATGATTAAAGGAATTGGTATTGATATTATTGAACTTTCCAGAGTACACGAAATCATCAGCCGGCAGCCCAAATTTATCGACCGGGTTTTGACGGCCAGCGAAAAACAAAGATTCTCAGAATTGGCAGAGCGTCGAAAGGTCGAATTTTTAGCTGGAAGATTTGCAGCAAAAGAAGCTTTCTCAAAAGCGATTGGAACGGGGATTGGTAAAGAGCTTTCCTTTTTGGACATCGAAATTAGTTCGGATGAGTTGGGCAAACCGGTCATTAAAAAGCCGGAAGTGTGTGCCCATTTGTCCATTTCCCATAGTCGGGATTACGCTGTCGCCCAGGTTGTGATTGAAGAGGATCACTAATTTAAAAAAAGCTTGTCAGGCCTGTTAGCATATTCCCCAAGGTTGTCTCATATATTCATAGGGAAAAAGGAGAGACAAGGTCAGCTTGGTCATTTTGGTTATCATGCCTGATCCCTGCCTTTCTCTTCTCAAACACTGAAATGAGACAAGAAGGGGTTGAAGGAATGAGGAAAAAGTTAGTGCTGCTCATCACGGGGCTGATCGCAATCTTCATGCTCGCTGCCTGCGGTTCTAAATCACAGGATGATGTGGTAAAAGATTTAAATGGAAAGCAAAAGGACTTATCAAGCTATAAAGCTGAAGCAAAAATGACCCTCAAAATGGGGTCGGATTCGCAGGTTTACGACGTGGAAATCTGGCATATGGACCCAAACTTTTACCGTGTTAACCTAAAAAATGCGGAAAAAGACCAAAGCCAAATGATTTTAAGAAATAATGAAGGCGTGTTTGTGTTAACACCTGCCCTGAAAAAGAGCTTCCGCTTCCAAAGCGATTGGCCGCAAAACAGCAGCCAGGCTTATCTTTATGAATCATTAATTAAAGATATTGTGGCCGATAAAGAAGCCAAATTTTCCGCTACGAAAGAACACTACGTGTTTGAAACAAAAACCCGCTATCAAAATAATAGTATGCTTCCGATCCAGGAAATTAAGCTGAATAAAAAGGATTTGTCACCAGCAGTCGTTAAAGTGATGGACCCTGATCGAAATGCTCTTGTAACAGTAGAATTTACAAAGGTTAAATTCAACGCCAGCTTTGACAAGGACGACTTCGATATGAAGAAGAACATGACCCGTGCAGAGCTAAATATGCCGGCGATGGCAGATGGAGGAGATAAAGCCTTTACGGTTAAATATCCAACCTATGAAATTAAAGGCACAAAACTGATTGAGGAGAAAACTGTCAAGATTGAGGATGGAAAACGGGTTGTCCTTACTTACGACGGTAAAAAATCATTCACCCTTGTTCAGGAAAAGGTGAAATCGAAGGTTGCCTCGACTACTCCGACTTATGTAGAAGGTGACTTGGTTGACCTAGGCATTACGATTGGGGCCGTTACTGATCATTCGATTTCCTGGTCACAGGGCGGAGTCGATTATATGATTGCCTCCAAAAACCTGACGAAGAAAGAGATGGTCGAGATCGCTAAATCCGTCCAAGGGGAAGCAGTAAAATAAATAAAGTTTCAAACCTTGGTGGTGTTGCACCTGCCGTAATTTGGAACCAATAATTTACACCAGCAGGCTCTTAGGGGCCTGTTTTTTTATATGCTATAATAAACTGACATTAATGTTTCTAGGAAGTGGAATTATGGGAGAACAAGATTCTTTTTATCGGGATACATGGGTAGAAGTAGATTTGGATTGTATTGCGGAGAATATCACATCTGTCAAAAAACAACTGCCTGAAGGGGTGGACATTTTTGCCGTCGTGAAAGCTAATGCCTATGGCCACGGGGATATCCAAGTGGCGGAAACCGCACTGAATGCAGGGGCGGTGTATCTGGCGGTAGCCTTTATTGATGAAGCGATTGCACTGCGAAAAAAAGGGATAACAGCACCTATACTTGTTTTAGGGGCTTCTCGTCCAGGGGACGCCTTGGTGGCTGTTCAAAATAATATCACCCTAACTGTTTTTCAAAAGGAATGGCTCGAGGAAGCAAAACAGCAGTTGGATGCAAATGATCAGCTAAAGGTCCATGTTAAAGTGGATACAGGAATGGGACGGATCGGCGTCCGCACTGTCGAGGAATTAAAAGCTGTTGAACAAACCATTGCAACTGATAGCCGACTTTTGTTTGAAGGGATTTTTACGCATTTCGCAACGGCTGATGAGTTGGAAACTGCCTATTTCAATGAGCAATTAGGCAAATTCGAAGAACTTGTAGGCACACTGGCTGAACGGCCAAAGTATATTCATGCCAGCAACAGTGCAGCGGCTATCCGGTTTCCAAAAGCCTATTTCAATGCTGTCAGGCTTGGAATTGTAATGTACGGGTTAACCCCATCACCGGAAATGGAACAGGAAATTCCTTTTCCCCTAAAAGAGGCTTTTTCGTTAAAGACAAAGCTTGTCCATATTAAGAAGCTGCCAAAAGGCAATAAAGTGAGCTACGGGGCCACATATGAAAGTGAACAGGAAGAATGGATTGGCACTTTGCCAATCGGATATGCTGATGGGTGGATTCGCAGGCTGCAGGGGCAAGAGGTTATAATTGCGGGGCTTCGTGCACCAATTGTCGGCAGGGTATGTATGGATCAATGCATGATCCGTCTTCCTTTTGAGATTCCTGTTGGAACAACCGTCACGTTAATTGGAAGCGAAGGGGACGAGCTGATTTCCGTTAATGAAATTGCCGCCAAGCTTGACACCATTAATTACGAGATACCGTGTATCATTGCGAGCAGGGTCCCGCGCATTTATAAGAAAAGTGAAAGAATTGTCGAGATAAAAAATTACCTGGTATAGGTGTAAATCATGCATAGGAAACATATTTATGATATTGCGGTAATTTGTGCATAAAAGCTTGTTTAGTTGGCTTATAATACAGTAGGAATCATATTTAGTCTATGCATGAAGAACGTTTAGTGTTATTATAAAATATGGTATAGATAAAAAAATGGTGTGTAGTGATGGTGGAGGTGTATGTTGGGTGTCTGAATCCAGCGCAACTACGGAAATCTTGGTAAAATTACCGCAGCATCTATTAACTGAATTAGATGGTTTCGTAAAGCAGGAAAATGTAAACCGCAGTGAGTTTATCTACCAAGCAACAAAAATGTATTTACGCGAACGAAAAACGAGACAAATTCGCGAATCCATGAGACGTGGATACATGGAAATGGCAAAGATTAATCTACGGATTGCGTCAGAAGCATTTCAAGCAGAATATGAGGCAGAGCATACTGTTGAACGTCTTGTAAGCGGAGGATAATCCCTTGATTGTCAAGCGTGGTGACGTATATTTTGCGGACCTTTCCCCAGTTGTTGGTTCTGAACAAGGCGGCGTCCGCCCTGTACTAGTCATCCAAAACGACATCGGGAATCGGTTTAGTCCCACAGTGATTGTTGCAGCGATTACAGCTCAAATTCAGAAAGCGAAGCTCCCTACTCATGTTGAAATTGATGCGAAGCGCTACGGATTTGAACGCGACTCAGTCATTCTGTTAGAGCAAATTCGCACAATTGATAAGCAGCGGTTAACCGATAAAATTACCCATCTCGATGACGAAATGATGGAAAAAGTGGATGAAGCCTTGCAGGTAAGTCTTGGTCTCATCGAATTTTAACTTAAAACGCTCTTTGTGAAAAAAAGAGCGTTTTTTCGTACATAATTCTGCCCTCATATTGCTAAGGCAAGCTCATGGAAGCTTGCCTCTTTTATTTTTTAGGCTCTTTTATTATTTATTGTTGATTTTCGTGTAGGTATGAGAATTCATAGTCGGAGAATTTCCGGCTAATGTATGTAGGGGAAGCTTAAGAAGCTGATATAAGCGGAGATATTCCGATTAAAAGCTCTAAATAAGGCAAAATCCGGAGATTTGGACCGTATAAACGGAAAAACTCCCCTTATTTTTAAGGAAATATAGGTATTTCCCAATTTTAACGGAATTTTTCCGTTTATCAAACACAGTGAAATCAATATTAAGGAAGAACGTACTAATTTACCGTTTAATGAAACCCCCGCGCTAATTTGATACAATAAGTATAAAAGGAAATTGGAGGTAAATTCAGTGGCCGAAACAATAGTAAAAGACGATCAGCTGTTAGGAAAAATTTCAGCTGAATTGGCAATCAATCATAAGCAAGTAAAAAATGTCATTTCCTTACTGAATGAAGGAAATACCGTCCCATTTATCGCTCGCTATCGGAAAGAAATGACCGGTGCCCTCGATGAGGTGCAAATCCGGAACATTCTAGAACGCTGGCAATACATACAAAACCTCGAACAAAGAAAAGAAGAAGTTCTCCGGATCATTGCGGAACAAGGAAAGCTGACCGAAGAGCTCCAGCAAAGCATCGTAAAAGCTGAAAAGCTCCAAGAGGTAGAAGATTTATATCGCCCCTATAAACAAAAAAGACGAACAAAGGCTACTATAGCTAAAGAAAAAGGCCTTGAGCCGCTGGCCGAATGGTTACTGACACTCCCAAAAGAAAGTGTTGAAGAAAAGGCGAAAGATTTTTTATCGGAAGAAAAAGAGGTTCTTACAATAGAAGATGCGCTAGCTGGTGCAAAGGATATCATTGCGGAAATGGTGTCAGACGATGCGGAAGGCCGCAAGTGGATTCGTCGGGAAACCTTCAAATCCGGTACGGTGGTCTCTGTTGTAAAGGAAACGGAAAAGGATGAGAAAAACGTTTACGAAATGTACTATGAATACGAGGAACCGGTAAATAAAATCGTTCCGCACCGTATCCTTGCCCTAAACCGCGGCGAAAAAGAAGACGTTCTAAGAGTGTCTATCAAAATTAACTCAGATATCATCATTTCGTATTTGTCCAGAAAATGGGTTAAAAAGGAGCACTCGCCGTCAGCCCCATTGGTATTAGAAGCAATTGAAGACGGCTATAAAAGGTTAATCCAGCCATCTATTGAGCGGGAAATCCGCAGTGAGTTGACAGAAAAGGCTGAGAACCAAGCCATTCATATATTCTCAGAGAATTTGAGAAACCTTCTCCTCCAGCCGCCGTTAAAGGGAAAAATCGTTTTAGGTGTCGACCCTGCCTATCGGACAGGCTGTAAGCTGGCGGTTGTGGATGAAACCGGGAAAGTGTTAAAGATTGATGTCATTTACCCGCACCCACCGAAGGCGAAGCCTGAGGAAGCGAAAGATAAATTTATCAAAATACTTAACGACTATAAGGTGGAAATGGTTGCTATCGGAAACGGGACCGCCTCAAGAGAGACAGAGCAATTCGTTGCTGATATTTTAAAAGAAGTTAAGGGGGAAATCTTTTATCTAATTGTGAATGAGGCCGGGGCAAGTGTGTATTCTGCTTCCGATCTTGCAAGAGAGGAATTCCCTAACTTCCAAGTTGAAGAACGGAGTGCCGTGTCAATTGCCCGCCGTCTGCAGGACCCGCTTGCGGAATTGGTTAAGATAGATCCGAAATCAGTAGGCGTCGGCCAATACCAGCATGATGTATCTCAGAAACTTTTGTCCGAATCACTCCATTTCGTCGTGGAAACGGCAGTTAACCAGGTCGGCGTGAATGTGAATACTGCCTCATCTTCCTTGCTGCAGTATGTTGCCGGCCTTAATAAAACAGCAGCCAATAATATCGTGAAAATGCGCGATGAGGAAGGGAAATTCAACAGCCGCTCGCAATTAAAGAAGGTTCCGCGCCTTGGTGCAAAGACCTATGAACAAGCAGTGGGCTTCCTGCGGGTATTAGATGGAAAACAGCCGCTGGACCGGACCGGAATTCACCCGGAAAATTACAAAGAGGTAGAAAAACTCCTTAAAAACCTCGGCTTTACAACTGCTCACCTAGGGTCTGAAGAGTTGATATCTGCCTTGAACGGACTTGATTTGAAGTCTGTTTCTGAAGAGTTATCCATTGGTGAGTTAACATTGAAGGATATTGTTGACGCACTTGTAAGACCGGAACGTGATCCGCGTGACGACCTGCCCCGTCCGCTTTTGAAAAAAGATGTTTTAAAATTGGAAGACTTAAAATCCGGAATGGAGCTCCAAGGTACAGTCAGAAATGTTGTTGATTTTGGAGCCTTTGTAGACATTGGTGTTAAACAGGACGGGCTAGTTCATATCTCAAAACTAAGTACTCGATTCGTCAAACATCCGCTCGATATTGTTTCAGTAGGGGATGTAGTAACCGTCTGGGTAGATTCGGTTGATATGAAAAAAGGCCGGGTAGCACTAACGATGCTTCCTCCAGCAAAATAAATGAAAACACTGCTTGCTTAGCAGTGTTTTTTTCTGTAAAAAAACCAGCATTGATTTAACATCTTAATTTGATATCGATTTTTTTCATAAAATGCTCTTTTCATTTGGTTTTGAAACCAAGTAGGCATAAATTAAACCTCCCGAAAAGTTTCTCCACAAGGGTATATACAATATATGCTATAATAGGTTGTCACGTTCGCAAAGAAAGTGAGGGAACCTTAAATGAAGGATTCGGAGCTTCAGTTGATGGTGGAAAATATCTCGATGGAGTACTTTGGGAGGCCATTCAAACATAAGGCATCCTTTAATTCTCGGCTCAGATCAACTGGCGGCAGATATCTTTTGGGGACACATAATATCGAAATTAATAAAAAGTATTTGGAGCAGCTTGGCGAACAAGAATTAATTGGGATCATCAAACACGAACTAGTTCACTATCATCTTCACCTTGAAGGCAAGGGATACAAGCATCGTGATTTAGATTTTAAAACACTCTTAAAAAAGGTGGGAGCACCAAGGTTTTGCAATCAGCTTCCGGATGTCCCAAAAAGAAAACGTAAAGCTAAAAAAATACTTTTATATAAATGCACAAAGTGCAGCCTTCCATATCAGCGCAGAAGAAGTATTGATACAAGTCGCTATGTTTGTGGAAAATGCAAAGGGAAATTAGAAAAGGTCAAAGAATATCTTTTGGAATAAAAGTTTGAAGAACCATTTATTTCTATGAAAATTCGTATTGACTTTAGATAAAGACGTCATTATAATTTAAAGAGTCGATAGGGCAACGCCTTATTGGACTAGCTTCATATTTGCTATTATTCCGCAGTAGCTCAGTGGTAGAGCTATCGGCTGTTAACCGATCGGTCGCAGGTTCGAGTCCTGCCTGCGGAGCCATATTGGGGAAGTACTCAAGTGGCTGAAGAGGCGCCCCTGCTAAGGGTGTAGGTCGTGTAAGCGGCGCGAGGGTTCAAATCCCTCCTTCTCCGCCAGGTTAAAATATCGGCCCCTTGGTCAAGCGGTTAAGACACCGCCCTTTCACGGCGGTAACACGGGTTCGAATCCCGTAGGGGTCATCAGGAATGGGGAATGAAACAAATTCATTTCCTGTTTCTTTCTCTCTTGAAAAATAAATATATTGGGCTATAGCCAAGCGGTAAGGCAACGGACTTTGACTCCGTCACTCGTAGGTTCGAATCCTGCTAGCCCAGCCATTTTTATGCGGGTGTGGCGGAATTGGCAGACGCACCAGACTTAGGATCTGGCGCCGCAAGGCGTGGGGGTTCGACTCCCTTCACCCGCACCAATAACTTCCTGTTGCAAAACATCGGGAAACATGTTATGATTTTCTTTGTCACTAATTTAAAATGCGGTCGTGGCGGAATGGCAGACGCGCTAGGTTGAGGGCCTAGTGGTGGCAACACCGTGGAGGTTCAAGTCCTCTCGGCCGCACCAAAAAATATATTGACATAATAAATCGAATGTGATAAGATATAAAAGTTGATTAAAAAGAGCGCCCGTAGCTCAATTGGATAGAGCGTCTGACTACGGATCAGAAGGTTATGGGTTCGACTCCTGTCGGGCGCGTTCTAAAGTTTAACTCCAATATCGGGAAATAGCTCAGCTTGGTAGAGCACTTGGTTTGGGACCAAGGGGTCGCAGGTTCGAATCCTGTTTTCCCGACCATCATAATTTTATATGCGGGTGTAGTTTAGTGGTAAAACCACAGCCTTCCAAGCTGTTGTTGTGGGTTCGATTCCCATCACCCGCTCCACTTTAGAAAAATAGTTCTTTGAAAACTAAACAAACAAAAACGTCAACAAACAATAATATTCATTTCTTTATGAAATGAAGCCAACGTAACATTTTCGAGCTAATCAACTCAACTTTATTGGAGAGTTTGATCCTGGCTCAGGAC
>NZ_JBLVQN010000041.1:0-56917 GCF_058323225.1 Neobacillus sp. PVCKKU3 | reverse complement strand
CACGCCTTACCGTCTCACTCATTAAACAAACTCTATTAAGTCCTCCAAAGGAATCCGTGTGGTTTTGAATGCTGGTGCTGCTGCTTTTCCCAGTGATATTAGAATCATTGGCATGTAGCGGTCGGATACTTGGAACTTATCCATGAATTTTTGTTTGTCAAAGCCGCCCATTGGGACCGTGTCGTAGCCTTTTGCTTTGGCAGACAGCATTAGCTGCATCGACACTAGGCCTGTATCAAAAGCCGCGATATTTTTGCGAACTTCTTCGGGTAAGTTAGAGTACAAGCTGTTTGAACCAGTAATTAGACGGTGCATGTTGGCTTCATCCATATATCCGGCTTCATTAGCACTTCGGTACACCTTCTCAATATTTCTGTACATTTCCTTATCACCCAAAACCGCAATCACGGCTGAAGAGGTTTCGACCTGCTCTTGATTGTTTGCAATCTGCCGGAGCTCTTTCTTCATTTCTTGGTCCTCAATCACGATAAATCGCCAAGGCTGGAGATTGCTTGAAGAAGGAGCCAGGATAGCCTCATTTAAGATTTCTTCAATTTCCTCTCGGGCTATTTTAAAAGCAGGATCATATTTTCGAACAGAGTGACGTTCTCTGATTACATCGCTAAAACTTTGTGCATTCATAGTTGCAGTGGACATTCTTATTGCCTCCTTTTGAAAAATAAAACTTACTAAAAGTAAGCATTTTTTAGTTCGTGTTTTAGCTTACTATTAGTAAGTAAATGAGTCAAGCAAAAACTATTGTGATATAATGTGAAAATATTGGTGATAAGCAAATGAGGTAAGGAAATGGAAAAATCAAACTGTAGCTGTACTGAACAAGAGATAAGTAAAATCTGCAAGGATTTCCATGGGACGATTGAATTTATCGGAAAACGGTGGATGGGGATTATTATTTATCAATTGCTGAATGGGCCGAAACGTTTTCATGAGCTTGTGGAGAACATTCCTGGCATTTCTGACAGGCTTTTAACCGAACGACTGCGCGATCTTGAAAAAGAAGGCTTAGTCATCAAAAAAGTCCTTGTCCCTTCACAAAAGAAAGTCGAATATGAATTAACTCCAGCAGGCAAGGAACTTGAGGCGGTTATCACTTCCATTCTCCACTGGGTTAAAACAAGGCAGAAGTGAGGCATGGGGACGGTTCTTGTGCCTCATTAATGCACAAGAACCGTCCCCCAACTATTTTTCCAAATAAAAAAGGGCAGCAATAACATGCTGCCCGTAGCTTCGGATATCGAGTATCTACAGTTGGTTTGAGACTATCGTTAGTAATGCACTAAGAATAATCGTGGCAAAAACAATAGAGACATATACAAGGTTCTTCTTCATCTTTTTCCTTCTTAGTACTTCCTCCGGTGTAAGCCAGTAACTCTTTGACATCAAAATTCCCCCTATATATTTGATGGCAGCTGGCTGGCCTTGTTCATAACAGAGGCCCCTATAGCTTTGCGTCATCACCTTTCAGTGATTTTGCCCTTACATAGATTAATGGATTTTAAAGAATTTGTCTAGATTTGTCGAATTGAAACAGGGGAATGAAACATGGGGACGTTTCTCGTGCATCATTTCTGCTCGTTTTGACATACAAGAACCGTCCCCAAGCCTTTACCTATTCCTCTATGAATCATCCATTTTAAGAGTCCAGTTGTTAAGAAAACATGGAAACTAGTCCAATATCATCTATTTTCGACTAATTATGACAGTTTTGCGACAGAAATTGATGCTTTATGACGATTACTATAGAGGGGGGAGTTCGTTGAATGTTGTGCATTTAGTAAAAAAGGTATAGAGAAAATTCCCCAGCAAAAACGATTGATTTTACTATCTAGAGAGAGAAATGGAGACATGATGATTTTGACAAAAGAATTTGTTCTTAATGGGGAAATAGCACTTAGCAGGAAAGTAACGCATGGAAATAGCAAGAAAACACAAAACGTGCCAGCCTTCACTTCAAGGATGGAAAAACGAGCATATTATAAAAGCATTCAGTTCGATCTTCGAAATGTATTAGATGTCAAAGGGTTTCTAAAAGATATTCGGGCAAATTGGAATACATATGTATCACAGGTTAGCGAGTGGATTCAAAGAAATGTTGTAAAAAAGCTCGTCGTGACGGGCATTTTTACCGTTGTTCTTGGCTTGTATACAAGTGCGGCGAATGCGGCATTTATTCAAGAATACACCTATCAGGTGAAAACTGGGGAAAACATTGAAACGATAGCGGCAAAACATGGCGTCACCGCTCAGGAAATTTTAGATGCCAATGGGATTTCTTCTATTGAAGGCAAGAAGATTCTATTGCCAATCGTAGAAGACAGGACTGTTACCGCCACAACACTGAATGTCCGTTCCAGGCCGAACACGGAAAGCAGCATTCTTAGAACCTATAAAAGAGGGGAAGCGGTCAAGGTTGTATTCATCGAAAACGGCTGGGCGGCTATCCTGATTAACGGACGCGTTTGTTATGTGAGTGCTGCGTACCTTTCACAAAATCAAGTTGTCGCACCTCAAGCAAAAACGATGTATGTGACGGCCACATCGTTAAGAGTTAGAGAAGGGGCTTCAATGAGCAGTGCTGTAATCGGTTCGTTAAAATTTAACGAAGGAGTGTCCGTGGTCTCAACCTCATATGGCTGGGCACAAATTCAATACAATGGCAAAACAGCCTACGTAAGTGCTGCTTATTTAACTAATAACGCACCTACTATGGCAAATAATGAGCCTAGTAAACCTAACAGTTTAACGACAAGTTCATCTGTGTACGTGATTAAGAGCGGTGATACTTTTACGAAAATCGGTAAAGCACTTGGGGTTTCAGTGGCAACCATTCAGGCACTAAATCCAACAGTGGACCCAGTAAAGTTGAAAATTGGCCAAACCATCAACATCCCTGACACAACTTCCACCGCACCTAATCAAATAAGCGTCACCGCTCAAATCGGAGGGGTACACCCAAACGGAGTCTTTCGTTTCAACACCCCTGATGGCCGCACCTATAGTGCAAAAGCATCAGGCAACATGATCAATGAATTATTTAACCGCCAAGGAGAACATTCCACATCAATTGACCTTCAAGCAGCACTTCAATCAACAGAGTAAACCCTCCTCCCCCATGTTTATATATATGAGGCATGGGGAAGGTTCTTGTATTTCAAATTGGAGAATCAGCCAAAAGTTAATTGGAAAACAGGCTGAAAATGAGGCAAGAACCGTCCCTATGATTACTTAATTGCGATTAAGGTCATTTGTTGGCCTCTTTTTGCTTCGAGGGTAAGGGTTGCTTGTTTTCTACGCATTGATACTCAGCTATTTTACAGACATCAAATTGTATCATAGGCAACCGCTCGTCTTTTTCCTTGGTATGGGATTGTTATTCTTAGTCCTTGGCAGTCCTTTAGCACCCATCAGTCATCTTTCCTTTAGTTTGCACATGATTCAAATGAGCATTTTATATTTTGTTGTCCCGCCCATTCTGTTAAGAGGGATTCCAGGTCCTTTGTTTCAAATCATTTGGAAAGATACACTACCACCAAAAGTGAGCAAATGGTTTCTCTCCCCAAGACTGGCGTTAATTGTTTTTGCGGTATTATTTTTGATGTACCATTTGCCGGTTGTTTTAAACACTTTTTCAAAAAATCCCTTTATTCACAATGGATATATATCGTTCCTATTGCTGTTGTCCTTCGGTATGTGGCGGCCAATTGTGTCGCCAGATCCTAAACAGCGCTTCAGCAAGGGTGAAAAGAAGCGATATGCCGTTTTGAGTGGTTTGCTTTTAATGCCTGCGTGTTTATTATTTGTTTTTAACGCCGTCACAGATGGAATCACGAACCCTTTCCTTTCTCAGCTGACAGCTCATCTTTGCTCCCCTTCTCAAGACATTTCACAATATATACTCCCCTCTCTGTTTAATTCAAAGTACGATCAAGCGATGGCAGGATTTCTTATGCTGGGAATTCACAAAATGAGTTTAATGGTAACCTCACGGATGGCAAACGAGGAATCCAAAAACCTTGGTGATAGATGAAAAATGGCCGTACTTTAAATGAAGTTCGGCTTTTTCATTACTTTATTCTAAAGTGTCCCTATTTTTAATAGAATATATTAATTTGAGGGAATTGAAAGTGGTGAACATAGAGGATGAAGGAAACAGCCCATATAGAGATTAGTGGGATGTATTGTGCCGCCTGCTCCGCCAGAATCGAAAAAGTTGTCTCCAAAATAGATGGGGTCGAGGAAGTGCAAGTTAATTTGACAACGGAAAAGGGGCGCATCACATTCAGCAACAATCGGACAAGCATTCAGGAAATTATCAATAGAATCATTAAAATTGGGTATGATGCAAAAATAGACCGGCAGAATCATTTACAGTCCGAGTTGGAGAAACGGAAAGAGATGACGGTTCTCAAGCGGCATTTTTTTGTCTCGGCCTTGCTTACTATACCCTTGGCGTGGGCGATGTTTGCCCACTTTACATGGGCTTCTTTTATCAAAGTGCCAGAGCTGTTTCTCCATCCCCTTTTCCAATTTGCGATTACTATTCCGATACAATTTGTCATCGGGTTTAAATTTTATGAACGGGCATGGAAAGCACTGAAAAGCGGCAGTGCGAATATGGATGTTTTAGTGGTGTTGAGTACGTCAGCCGCCTTTTTTTACAGCCATTATTTAACGTTCACACATTTAGATAGTCCGGAACATCCAGTGTTGTATTATGAAACAAGCGCTTTTATCATTACATTTATTTTATTAGGAAAATTTCTTGAAGCCCGAACAAAAATGAGAACCACACAGGCGATCAAGCAGCTTTATCAATTGCAGACGAAAACGGCCACCTTGTTTTTGAACGGAAAGGAATCCCCATCCCCTGTTGACCGGCTGTCTCCGGGGCAAGTGATTATCGTGAAATCAGGCGAAAAGGTCCCGATTGACGGGCAGGTGATTGAAGGGAACTCGATGGTCGACGAGTCTTTATTAACTGGGGAAAGCATCCCTGTCGAAAAAAGCAACGGCCATCATGTCTATGCCGGGACCATCAATCAGAACGGCACTTTAAAAATAAAGGTCACAAAACGGGACTCTGAGACGACGTTGTCGCAAATCATTCGGATTGTCGAGGAGGCGCAAGGTTCTAAGGCGCCGATTCAGCATATCGCCGATAAAGTGACCGGCATTTTCGTCCCAATTATTATTTTGATTGCGCTGCTTACGTTTGTGCTGTGGTATTGGATGCTCCAGCCGGGGGTTTTAAGTGAGGCGCTAGAAAAGATGATCGCTGTTTTAATTATCGCCTGCCCATGCGCCTTGGGACTGGCAACGCCTACTTCTGTCATGGTAGGAAGTGGACGAGCCGCCCAGTCGGGGATTCTTTTTAAAGAAGGGAAGTTTCTTGAATTACTAGGGAAGAGCACTACTGTTATATTGGATAAAACCGGGACGCTCACGGAAGGTGAGCCGCATGTAACGGATGTGTATGTAAACCATGTTAGCGAGGGGGAGTTCTTTGCCATTATCGGTGCGGTGGAGGGATCTTCGGGGCACCCAATCGCGAAAGCTATCGTAAGCGAAGCACGAAGGAGGGGAGGAAGACTCCTAAATGCAAACGGGGTTGTAGCAATCCCAGGTAATGGTATTAAGGCGTATGTGGACGGAAAAGAAGTGTTGATTGCCAATCCAAGTTATTTTTTAAAAAATAAACTTTTCATCCCAGTAAGAGCGGGCCGAGAGATTGCAAGGCTTGAACAGGAAAGAAAGACGGTAATGGCAGTCGCGATTCACAATCGATTTGCCGGGCTTGTTGCCGTTGCCGATGAAGTAAAACAAGCCTCCAAAACTGTGGTTTCTGGCCTCAAAGGGATGGGACTGGAAGTCATCATGCTGACAGGCGACAACCTTGAGACCGCCAAGGCGGTTGCGAAAAAGACTGGAATTTCAAAGGTGAAAGCAACAGTCACACCGCAGGAAAAAGCGGAAATCATCCGTGCGCTGCAGAAAAAAGGACAGAAGGTAGTAATGGTGGGGGATGGAATGAATGATGCCCCGGCCTTGACCGTCTCCGATGTCGGCATCGCCATGGGGACCGGCTCCGACCTTGCCATCGAATCCGGCGACGTTACCATAATCAAAGGAGATTTGAGCAAGGTGGTCGAGGCAATCCAAATCAGCAAAGCCACCATGACCAACATCAAACAAAACTTCCTCTGGGCATTCCTATACAACATCATCAGCATCCCATTCGCCATGCTCGGCCTCCTAGCCCCATGGCTCGCCGGCGCCGTCATGGCCTTCAGCTCAGTCTCAGTAGTACTAAACGCCCTTCGACTAAACAGAATGTGAAGCATGGGGACGGTTCTCGTGCATCATTTTCAGTGCGTTTTCCTGATGAAGCATGGTGAAGCACAGAGAAGGTTCTCATGTCCTAATTTCAAAAGCAGCTTGCCTCCATAATGGGCGAGCTGCTTTGTTTATTGCATAAAGAATAAGTTTATTTTTTATTGACTTGGCGTCCGCTCTTTTTCTGGCTCTGTGAACTGGTGTTTCCGATTTGAAATTCATTACCTAATTCAATATCGTTCCTTTTATCTTGTTTCTCAATTTGTTCTCTTGTTTGATCCCGTTGCATTCCTTGACTAGACACGATTCATTCCATCTCGCTTTCCGATTAGTCTGTTTAAATTCGCAAATATTGCATGAGAAAAAGGGGGTACTGAATAAAACAATTCAGTATCCCTTTTTTGTGGAAAATACAGAAGAAATCTTGGGTGGGTCTGTTCCGAAGATCTTTCTGGTCTCACACAACTATTATTATGAACTCAAAAGTAATTTTATATTAGGTCATAGGGACGGTTCTCATGCATCATTTTGCAAGCAGCTTCCTTACATCTTAGGCAGGCGACTTTTCACCATAAAGGAAACACGAAATTTGCGAATCCAATTTCCAACAAATTTTTTATAGTGTTCTTTATGAAAACCCCTACATTACAATCATCATTACGATTCCAATCAATCGTTTGAGCAAATGACAAATATTTTAAAAGACTTTTCAGGGAAATATAGCTGTAATAGGTATCCTGAGGTTTTTAATCAATCGTCTGAGTAGATTTCGACGGAAGGATTTTAGTGAAAAATGTTTGTTTATTGAAGGCGAAAGGCAATAAGTAAACTATTTCCCAAGCAATTTTCGACGAATTTTTCAATTACATACAAGGAAGAATGTGATATCCAAGGCGGTTTGAAAGGAATTCAACCAAATGATTGGCTGAAAATGAAAATCGGGAAACCTGTAAAAGTTTCCCGGAAAGATAGAATAGATTGCATTAGATTGCTTCACTGAAAACAGCAATTTTTGTGGCACAAGAACCCGTCCCTATGCAGCACCCGTCATTTTGATGCACAAGAACCGTCCCCATGCATCAATTTGTGGTAAACTATATAATATTTTAAATTTATGTAAGGTGTTTGATGTGCTTGGAGTTTAAACAGTTGGAGTGTTTTATTGAGGTTACACGGACGGGGAGTTTTACGACGGCGGCGGAGAATTTGTTTATTACGCAGCCGGCGCTGAGCAGGATTATTAAGTCGTTGGAGGATGAGCTGGGGACGCCTCTGTTCATTCGGACGAGGAAAAAGCTGGAGCTGACGGATGCGGGGCGGGTTCTCGTCAAACATGCCGTAAAAGTCGAGGAGCAGCTGCAGCTATTAAGCGAAGAGCTTGATACCGTGCTTAAGTTAAAAACGCGTCATGTCCGCATCGGGCTTCCGACGATCACCAATTCGATTTTTTTCTCGCAGCTGATTGCATCGTTCCATCAGGAATATCCAGAGGTGACCTTCCAATTAGAAGAGGATGGGTCGAAACGGATAGAGGAGAAGATTATCAATGGTTTACTCGACTTTGGAGTCGTCGTTCTTTCTGGGGAAAATGATCTTCTGGACAAATATATGTTTGTAAAAGAAAAACTGAAACTGGTTGTTCCTCCGTCACATCGTCTGGCCGCCAAAAAAGAAGTGTCACTGCAGGAACTGAAAGAAGAAAGCTTTATCATGTTTAATAAGGATTTTGAACTGCGAAATCTCGTCATCACGGCCTGCAGGGGGGCTGGATTTCAGCCGACGATAATTTCTGAAACCTCCCAGTTGGACTTTATTCAGGAATTGGTTGCCTACAATATCGGGATTACGTTACTGCCTGAGACTACTTGTTTGGAGTTGAAAAATGATTTTAAAACCATTCCCGTCACCAATCCGATGATTGAATGGAATCTCGCGCTGATTTGGAAAAAGGATGAGCACCTATCGAAGGTTGCCAAAGAGTTTATCCGCTTTGCGAGGGTAAAACTGGCGAAGGAAAACCCCTCCACTGGCAATTATTAGAAAGCTTCCTCTTGTAAAAGGGGAAGCTTTTTTTGGTTCCACCTGACAGGAAGCGCATTCATACGGTTTTGTTATGAACACCATGTTCTATCGGCATTGTATATTACCACAGTGGCCGTATTATAATTACCATGTTAAAAATTTAATGCATAAGAGGCGCATGCTTCAAAGGCATTTTTATATATAGGGTGATGGAAATGCAAGCAAAGAAAGTGAAAGAAACACGTGTTGTTCAAACCGACCAAGTGCTCATCAATGATTTGAACAACTACCATACATTATTCGGCGGCGTTCTAATGAAGAAAATGGATGCCTGTGCAGTGCTTTCTGCCCGCAGACATACACGGATCAAGGAATGTGTGACAGCTTCCACGGACTCCGTCAATTTCATTGAACCAATTCGCGTCAGTGATTCGGTCTGCATCGAATCCTTTGTCAGCTATACAGGAAAAAGATCGATGGAGATTTTCTGCAAGGTGGTTGCTGAGGATTTGGAAACAGGAAACCGAAGAATTGCTGCTACGGCGTTCTTTACGTTTGTACCTTTAGATGAAAACAAACGGCCAACCGAAGTGCCAGCGGTAATTCCGGAAACAGAGGAAGAGAAATTTCTTTTTGAAACAGGCAAAGAACGCGAACAAATCCGCAAGCTGAAAAGACAGCAAAACAAAGAACTCGTGTCTAAACTGACAGTAGATAAGCCATGGGATTAATTTAATACGAATCAAGGGGGAGAAATAGCATGGTCATCGTTTCTAGCTATAACGAATTAAAAAATGTGCAATCGGCTATCGAAAAATTAAATGCCTCGATTTATCAAAAATTTATCAATATCATTAAACTGACTCGCCAATTTCATTATGGATATCAATATATGGGTTCATTAATCATGGACGAAGATCCAAATCAATTCCAGCCAATGTCCCAAGATGATTACGTCTTATCAGTTTACAAAAAGGAAATCGATAAACTCAAAACTGACAACAAATTCCTAGACTTAAAACAACTCCTAAAAAGCCACCAACAATTAGGCTACGTAAACATAAGCAAACTAGCCCTAGGAGAAAACCCACAAGCCCTAGTCGGCCCAACCGTCCTGCGCTAGTGATGCATGGGGACGGTTCTCGTGCCTCACCTGCCACATCCCACAATTGAAAAAAATAACCCTAGACTCCTTCAGCCTTCAGGCTGGGGGAGTTTTTTTCGTACACCGATTTGATGCAAAAGAACCGTCCCCATGCCTCATTCCCTCTAGGTCTGAGGTCTTAGTTACAATTACAGCAGCTGCCCGAGGTTGATGGAGGGTTGGAAACCCTATAATAAAAAAGGTAAATACATCCAAATGCATTTGATTATAAAGGGGAAGAGTGGTTATGAAATCGTGGATTAGGTTTTCGTTAAAGAATGCAGGGGTTATCTTTATTGCTATGCTTATGGTGTTGGCAGGGGGGATTTATTCTGTTAAAACGATGAAAATGGAGTCGATGCCGAATGTTGACATTCCGTATATCGTTGTCCAGGTTCCGTATGTTGGCGCTACTCCGGAGCAAGGATTAGAGGATATCGGCAAGCCGCTTGAAGAAACACTATCGGGAATTAAGAAGCTTGATAACTTATATATCGAAGCTCACAGTAATATGGTTGTCGGAATTCTCGAGTTTGAGATGAGCAAGGATATGGATGAAGCCGAGAAGGAAGTCACAACAGCGGCCTCAACGATCAAGCTGCCTGCCGGTGCAGAAAAACCGGAGATTCTAAAGGATGGCCCTTCCGCCATGCCGGTCTTTACCTTTGCGCTGTCGTCGGAAACCGCCAATCAATCTGATCTGACACAATATATCAACGAGCGGATCAAGCCGGCATTGACCGGAATTGACGGAGCTGGGACAATCGATATTTCCGGTGAAACCGAAAAGGAAGTCGCCATCAAGCTCGACCCGGAAAAAATGAAGCAGCACGGTGTGACCTATGAAACGGTCAAGCAAACACTGCAAGCCCACCATTTTTCATTCCCGGCGGGGCAGGTCAATATCAACGATAAAACATTCAACGTGCAGGCCAATTTCAAGCTCGATTCAGTTGAGGATGTAAAAGCAATTCAAATCTTGGCACAAGGGCCAACGGGCGCGGTCGAAAAACTGCAGCTAGCTGACATTGCCGACGTTTCTTACACAAACAAACAAGAAATGGTGTATACCCGTCTCAACGAAAAGCCAGCTGTCCTTGTGGAAATGAAAGCACTGCCTGGCGCCAATACTGTTGAAGTCGTTTCGCAGGCAAAGGAAAAGCTGGATGCATTGGATCCTCCAGATGGCTACACCTTAACGAAGTTATTTGATACATCAAAAGAAGTGAAAACATCTGTTGATGGCATGCTTCGTGAGGTATTGCTGGGAACGTTGTTCGCCGTGATTGTCACGTTCTTATTCTTGCGTAACATCAGAGCAACGCTGGTGGCCGTGCTTTCCATCCCACTGTCCATCCTGGCCTCGATGATTACGCTGAAGTATTTTGATTATAGCTTAAACATGATGACACTCGCCGGAATCGCCGTGGCGGTCGGCCGCGTCATTGATGACTCGATTGTAGTCATCGAAAATGTGTACCGCCGCACATTAACTAGCCCGAACCGAAATGAAAAGCTAGTGCTGACAGCGGCAAAGGAAGTCGGCGGAGCCATCACTTCGTCGACACTGACGACGATTGCCGTCTTTGGCCCGCTTTCCTTTGTCCCTGGAATCATCGGCCGGTTCTTTGCCCCGTTCGGCATTACGGTCATCGTGGCACTCGCGTTCTCACTGATCGTGTCATTAACCGTCGTGCCGCTGTTGGCAAAATTGTTTTTACTCGGGATCAAACACAAAGAGGTCAAGGAATCGATTTTTGAAAAAGCCTACCGGCATACGCTTACATGGGTGTTAAATAAACGGGCAGTCACCATTATTCTGGCTGTTGTCCTGTTTGCCGGGTCACTTGTCTTGGTTCCGCTGATTCCAAAGAACTTCCTGCCGCAGGAAAAAGCGGTATCGTACCGTTTGACAGGAGATTTACCGGCTGGAACTTCGCTGGAAAAATCAAACCAAATAGCTGTAAAGATGGAAGAAATCCTTAAGCAGGAAAAACAGGTTAAACATGTTCAAGTTGTTGTGAATGGGGAATATGTCCGTTTATCGATTGACCTGAAGGATGGCACTACAAAGAATCAAACAACTGATTTTGAGAAAAAGGTCAGGGACGAAGTAGAAAAACTGGACCCCCAAATGCTTGTCGCGCTTAGTCCTGTTGGCCTTGTCGGAACAAGCGGTTTGGCGTTAATGGTTGAAGGCGGGAACGCCGAGGATTTAGAGAAGGCTGGAAACTTGATCACAGAAAAGCTTAAAGGAATCGACGGGTTGGAAAATGTCGAATCGAACCTTTCGGGGGTGAAGGAACAGCTGCAACTGGAAATCGATGACGCAAAAGCTGCGGAAAAGGGGTTAAACCCAATCATGGTGGCAGGTTATGTTAGGGAGTTGATTTCCGGAGATACGGTCACCAACATGCAGGTGGAAGGGAAAACGACAAACATTCATTTGTCATTGGCAGGGGACGCATTAAACTCCATAGATAAAATCATGAGCCAAGGTATGGCAAATCCGCTGGGGCAGCAAGTCACCCTATCTGAAGTGGCAACGTTGAAAAAAGTACCAAGTCCGTCGGCTTTATACCGGTTAAATCAGCAGCAATATGTGCAGGTGACGGGCCGCATTACCACTGATAATGCTTCTGGTGTGCAGGCCGAGGTTGATAAACGGATGTCCGAGTTGGATTTGCCGGCAGGAATTACCTATCATTCCGAAGGCCAGGCGCAAGCAATGAATGAAGGCTTCACGAATATGATGATTGCCATGGCAGTCGCGGTTGTGCTGGTGTTTATTGTGATGCTTGTTGCATTTGGCAACACATTAATGCCAGTTGCGATTCTCTCATCGCTGCCATTCTTATTCTCTGGGGGATTGCTTGGATTGTATTTGACGAACCAGGCACTAGGAATGCCGGCGTTAGTAGGATTTTTAATGTTAATCGGAATCGTGGTCACCAATGCAATTGTGCTGATGGACCGGGTGAAGCAAAATGAACAGAAGGGCATGGAACTAAAAGCCGCCCTGCTTGAGGCTGGAAAAACCCGCCTTCGTCCTATCCTGTTGACTGCACTCGCAACAATCGGCGCCTTATTGCCATTAGCCCTATCCGACGAAGGTGGACTCATCTCCAAATCACTCGCCATCGTCGTCATATCCGGCCTGCTCACATCCACCCTGCTCACACTCGTCATCGTCCCAACCATGTACCACCTACTAAGTGGTGCACGGGGACGGTTCTTGCGCATCATAACCAAGGGTGAAAAACGAAACACGGGGACGGTTCTCGCGTTTCATCGGCAAAAACAGTAAAAAAGATCGAATCCCTATCAGGGGAAACGGACGAAATTACTTTCTAATAGGTTGTCTTTATTGAAGGTGCCAATAAAAAATGCACATGCGGTTTGCATCCAAACCCCATGTGCATTTTTTGTAACATAAAGCTTACAGGTGCTTATTTCTTTTCAACTTTCACTAACCCTTTTCCAAAATTATGCTTATCAAAATAGCAAATGACCGTATCGTGAACTTGAACCCGTTGACCCTCGCTGATTTTATCCGCGGAAAATTCGATTTTTGTCCCGTCGGTACCCTTACCGTAGTATTGCTCACCTTTAATATCGGTAATCTCGTATTCTATAGTAGTGAACCCAGCGGAATCGCTGCTTGCCGTTGTCGTATTGTTCACAGGAGAAGGTGTATTATTTTTCAGCAAAACCAATGCCAATAAAACTGATAAAAGAATAACCAAGATAATTAGTCTTTTGAACATATTGCTAACCCCCATATATGTATTTTATGAAATGAAAGGCAAAAGTAATATCCCTCTAAATTCCCTCGGACTTTATACCCATAAATGGCTCACTTTAAACTTTTATTGAGGCACAAGAATCGTCCCCATGCCTCACATGTGCTTTTTAAAGGAGATTATTCTATAATTGGATGGGCCGGCAAATGGCGGCTTTCAAAGTATGTTTGGACCAGCCGAGGAAAATAATAGATGATATGGTTTGGGTTCGAACAAGTTTGTTTAAGGTGTGTGAAAAATATGTTAGAAGAGATATTGTCGCAAGTCCAAAGTGGCAAATTAACGGTTTCTGAAGCAAAAGAAAAGTTAGCTACCTATGAGAATTTGGGGTTTGCAAAGGTCGACCATCACCGGAAGAATCGGCAGGGGTTCCCGGAAGTGATTTATGGGGAAGGAAAGACGCAAGAGCAGATCCTTTCCATTATCCATGCAATCCGGTCAAAAGATAACGATGTATTAGTGACACGAATTTCAAAAGATAAGGTGGATTATATCCTTCGGGAACATCCGGAATTTATTTATAATGAAACAGCGCAAATTCTCTTTTGGAAAAAGAACACCACTAAAGTGGATGATTATCAAGGCTACATTGCCATTGTTTGCGCAGGCACGTCCGATCTGAAAGTGGCAGAAGAGGCTGCTGTTACGGCCGAAGCGCTGGGCAGTAACGTCCGCCGCTTTTATGATGTAGGTGTTGCAGGAATCCACCGCTTATTTGATAATATTGAACAAATCCAACAGGCGACCGTCTCCGTCGTTGTTGCAGGCATGGAAGGGGCACTGCCGAGTGTGGTTGGCGGTCTTGTCTCTCATCCGGTCATCGCCGTTCCGACGAGCATTGGATATGGTGCAAATTTCAACGGTTTGTCCGCCCTGCTGACGATGTTGAATTCCTGCGCCTCAGGTATCAGTGTAGTCAATATTGATAATGGTTTTGGTGGAGCATACAACGCTGTCCTGATTGATAACATCGCAAAAAAAGGAGCAAACAAGGGATGAGAACACTTTATATTGACTGCTTTTCAGGGGTCAGCGGGGATATGTTTATCGGCGCCCTCCTGGATGCAGGTGCAGATCCAGCTTTTTTAGAAAAAGAATTAAACAAACTTCATTTTGAAGATGAATATCAATTAACCTGGAAGAAAATCGTGAAGAACGGCATTACTAGTACAAAGTTTGATGTGTTGTTGACACAAGCTGACCATCATCATCATGAGCACGACCACCATCATGAACACGATCATCATCATGAGCACGACCACCATCATGAACACGATCATCATCATGAGCACGACCACCATCATGAACACGATCATCATCATGAGCATGACCATCATCATGAACATGACCACCATCATGAGCATGATCATCATCACGAGCATGACCACCATCACGAGCACGACCATCATCACGAGCACGACCACCATCACGAGCACGACCATCATCACGAGCATGATCATCATCATGACCATGGACATCATCACCGCTCATACAGTGATATCGTAAAAATGATTGAATCATCTGATTTGGCAGCTGAAGTAAAAGCGATTTCGTTAAAAATCTTTCGAAAAATTGGTGAGGCAGAAGGGCATATTCATGGTGTGCCATTAGAAAAGGTTCATTTTCATGAAGTAGGTGCCGTCGACTCCATCATTGATATTGTTGGTGCAGCAATCTTACTTCATCAACTAGATATACAGAAAGTAAAGTCCTCACCTATTCCTGTCGGTACAGGAAGAATTCATATCGACCATGGTATTTATCCAGTCCCTGCACCAGCCACATTAGAAATTTTAAAAGGTGTGCCAATCGAACAAAGCGATGTCAGATTTGAACTCACAACCCCAACAGGTGCAGCGATTGCAGCCGTACTGGCAGAAGAATTTTGCACCATTCCATCATTTGAAGTAAAAGCTATTGGCTATGGGGCCGGCACAAAAACCTTCAAAGACAGTCCAAATGTCCTTCGGGTCATTATTGGAGAGTAAGCGATAGGATTAAAAATAAATATTCAAAAAACGGATAAAGGTGTCAGCCCTTTATCCGTTTTTTTTGAAAAACTATTTTTCTTTTAAGAGAGAATAATCGAAACAGAATGGGAAAAATAGAATGTAAACCTTGTTGTCGAGGGCTGAGAATGCGTGGTTTATTAAGGTGTTGCAAGTGAAAGTTTGTATTTTTCCATTCTATTGTGGTGACTGTTGAAAAAATAAACAAAATCAATCTATTTTATTCTATTGACAAGATTATTCGAAACAGTATAAAATGATAACGTTCACAACGTGATGCAAATACCAACGATTTTTAATTTTTGGTATTATTGAAATCATAAAGTGGATTAATGTGTTGCAAATATTATCTATTTACCATGTTTTAGGTAAAATGCTCCAAAGTTTAATTAACTGAACAATTCTATCAAGTCTTTATTTTTTTCTTCTATTTGTAAGCACTATCATGTGTGATAAAGAGTATTCGGTGAATGTAAATTAAACGTTGAGGCAGGGCAAATCCAAAAGCATCATGTGTAAAACGATATATTGCAGCATTAAAAAAATAAAAAAAATACTACATGGGGGATGACATTATGCCTTTAGTCATAATTGCTATCGGGGTACTATTATTACTTCTTTTAATTATGCGATTCAAATTGAACACATTTGTATCCTTAATCATTGTGTCATTTATTGTCGCGCTTTTACTGGGCATTCCGGTGAAAGATGTTGTTCATTCAATTGAAACCGGTTTAGGCGGAACGCTTGGCCATATCGGAATCATTTTTGGTCTGGGTGCTATGCTTGGCCGCTTGATCGCCGATGCAGGTGGTGCACATCGCATTGCCACAACGTTAATTGACAAATTTGGTGAAAAACGAATTCAATGGGCTGTTTTAATCGCTTCATTCATATGCGGTATTGCCTTATTCCTTGAGGTTACCATTGTATTATTGATTCCGATTATCTTCTCAATCGCAAAAGAAGCAAAAGTTTCGGTTGTTAAATTAGGTCTTCCAATGGTTACGGCTGCATTGGCAGCACATGCTTTCTTGCCGCCGCATCCAGGTCCAATTGCTGTTGCTGCTGAATATCATGCAAATGTTGGTCTAATGTTACTGTACGGAATCATTGTTGCGATACCAACTGTTATTATTGCAGGTATTTGGTATCCAAAATTGGCTCAAAAAATTGTTCCATCTGCATTCAATAGAGAAGTCAGTTCGTCCTTTGGTGTGGCGAAATCATTTAAATTAGAAGAAACACCTGGTTTTGGAATCAGCGTTTTCACTGCCTTATTCCCTGTTATTTTAATGGCGATTGGTGCGATTGTCGATATTATGGGATTAAAAGAAAATGCGTTCATCACCGGAATTCGCTTTATCACGAACTCTGACACCGCTATGATTCTTTCCGTTCTGTTCGCTGTTTACACAATGGGCATAGCAAGAAAAATTCCGATGGGCAAGTTGATGGATTCCTGTGGTTCAGCTGTCAATGCATTAGGGATGCTGCTATTGATTATCGGCGGCGGCGGTGCCTTAAAACAGGTTATTGTTGATGGCGGCGTTGGTGATTATGTTGCTAAATTATTTGAAGGTTCTCATATGTCACCGGTTCTGTTTGCTTGGATTGTCGCAGCATTACTTCGTGTTTGTCTCGGGTCAGGAACTGTTGCAACCTTAACAACTCCTGGCTTGGTTCTTCCGTTACTTGCAACTATGCCGAATGTTAACTTAGAGTTAGTTGCACTTGCAACTGGTGCAGGTAGTGCCATCGCATCTCACGTTAACGACGCGGGATTCTGGATGGTTAAAGAATCTATGGGCATGACTTTGAAAGAAGCATTCGGAACCTATACCGTTCTTTCCACAATCGTTGCTGTTTCCGGATTAGTATTTACTTTAATATTAGATATGTTCTTATAAAAAACAAAAGGGGGCCGTTTTATAGAGATTCTATAAAATGGCTCTTTTTTTTGGCTAATTACGAAAGGATAAATTTTTTCCGGAATTTATCCTTTCCTAACGCATAAGTGCAACTACGCCTCTGTCTTCGCCCTTAGGGGCTCGCCAATCGGCGAGTTTTCTTTATAAAAAATATATTCTTGAAATCGCTTTAGTTATTACTTTTACTTTGGAAGAAATTCGCTTATAATTGTAATGTGTTGCAAAATGCAAAAAAAAAGAAAAAGTTTTATAAAAATGGTTTGTTTTGCATCAATAAAATATATATGAAAAATATAGATAAGGGGAAGTCTGTATGAACGAGAAATACGAGCGTTTGAAAGATATCTTAAAAGAGATGGGCAATGTGGTCGTTGCTTTTTCCGGCGGCGTTGACAGTACGTTTTTGTTAAAAGTAGCAGTGGATGTTTTAGGTGTTGAAAACGTTTTGGCTGTGACCGCTGATTCGGAAACCTACCCTTCAAGTGAACTAGAAGAAGCGAAAAAGCTCGCCAAGCTGATCGGGGCCACACATCAAGTGATAGAAACCTCTGAATTGAGTATTCCTGGCTACGCGGAAAATGACCGGAACCGCTGTTATTTTTGCAAAAACGGACTGTTCGAAGAAATTGTTCCCATCATGCGCGAGAAAGGATTCCAAAACGTGGTCTATGGCTTAATTGCCGATGATATGAGTGAACATCGTCCTGGCGTCCGCGCAGCGAGAGAGCATGGTGTCCGCGGGCCGCTACAAGAGGCAAATCTTTTTAAAGAAGAAATTCGTGAGCTTTCCAAGCAATTAAACCTGCCTACCTGGGAAAAACCATCGTTGGCCTGTTTATCCTCCCGCATTGCTTACGGTGAAAGGATCACGCAGGAAAAATTAACAAAGGTTGAAAAGTCTGAGGCATATCTAAAATTACTGGGAATCCGGCAGGTGCGCGTCAGGACACATGACGAGATTGCCCGGATTGAAGTGGAGCCTCAAGATATGCAGTTAGTTTTAGCAAACCACCAAGAAATCCAAGAAAACCTTCGAGCGTTTGGCTATAAATATGTCACCCTTGATCTTCAAGGCTATATGAGCGGAAGTATGAATAAAGTACTAACACCGAGCTTTACTAAAGGTGAGTCCTAATGGAAAATAGAAGAATAGAGGATGTTTAGTAGGTGAGGGGAAAATGATTAAAGCATTGGTTATTGTCCCTTATGAGGGACTATATGAAATGATGAAAGATATCCAACAAGAGGTGGAAGATTTTCAATTCGATATCGAGTTAGGGAATCTTTATGAAGGAGTGGCCATTGCCAAGGAAGCCGAAAATAATGGCTATCATGTTATCATCAGCCGCGGCGGTACAGCGTCCTTGATTCAGGAAGCGGTATCCATACCGGTAATAGATATTCAAGTGTCCGGTTATGATGTATTACGCATTATCACCCTCGTAAAGGGATTTTCGCGTAAAGCGGCCATCGTTGGCTTCTCGAATATTACACAAGGTGCAGGGACAATCTGCAAGATTCTTGATTTGGATATTAAAACTTTAACCATTACAAAAGATACTGAGGTTAAAGAAATCTTAACGAATTTAAAGAAGCATGGCTATGAAGTGATTATCGGTGACGTGGTCACGGTCCAAGCTGCCAAACAGTTGGGATTGACCGGAGTACTGATCACTTCCGGCAAGGAAGCGATTATGGAAGCATTGGAAGAAGCGAAAAGATCCCATCGCATCTTCTCACAGCTGCAGCAGGACGTTTCATTATTTCAATCCATTCTTGATTGTAACGAACAACCAATCGGTATTTTTAACAAAGAGGAGAAACTCATTTACGGGAATGAACGTTTTAATCGCGAATTTCATTGGATGATTGTTGAAAATTCCAACGATATAAAAAAGCTTATTCAAGAAACGGTGTTAATGAAGGAAAAGCAAACAAGAACCATTCACATTAATCAGTCATTCTGGAATATCACTGCTTGTCCGCAAAATGGTGCGATTGCTTTGTTTTTCGAAAAAAATATTCAGAACCAAGCAGCCTTGCAGGATGGGGAGAGGGAAGCAAAAAATGCTATCGAATTCCATACGTCCGCATCGTATGTCCCGATTTCCGGAAAAAGCGAGCCGATTCAGAAGGTGTTAAAACAGATTGATCAATACAGTTCAAACGATGAACCTGTATGGATTTCCGGTGGGAAGGGTAATGGCAAAGAATTAGCGGCTCACACCATTTATGTGAAAAGGAATAACGTGTACGACCCGTTTGTTGTACTCCTTGGTGATTTATTAAGCACAGAGCAGCTGAGGAATTTCATGAGTGACTTTTTTGAAAAATATGCTCATGGAGTCATTTACGTAAAAAACATTGACCAATTGAGCGCAGAGATGCAAAAAGAGTTATACCATTTCGTCAAGAATGCTCATCACACAAAAGTAAAGTGGCTGGTGTCATCCGAAAACAATATGGAAGAAAAGATAAAAACCGGCACGTTTGATCGTGACCTATACTCTACACTCGGTCAGCAAAAAATTTACATCCCGCTACTCCGGGAACGCCGGGAGGATATAGAGGATTTAGTTCATGTTTTTATATCTGACCTTCATCCGAAATATGGAAACGCTGTCGTTGGAATTCGCACCGATGCTTTGGCCGAGCTTGCCCGTTATGATTGGCCGGGTAATGTGGAGCAGCTAAAGCAAGTAATCGAACAATTGTTTAAACAAACAAGTTCTTATTACATTGAAAAAGAAGATGTAGCGGCGGTTTTAGCAAAATCCGAGCAGCCGGAGAAAAAGGATGAAGCCTTAACTCCTATCGATTTAACCGGTACATTAGAGGAAATTGAAAAAAAAGTCATCACCAAAGTTCTTGAAGAAGAAGGCTTAAACCAATCAAAAGCAGCCAAACGCCTTGGCATAAACCGCTCCACACTGTGGCGCAAGCTTAAATAATAGCTTGCGTCTTTTTTGTGTTGGTTATGTTGCAAAATGCAATAAAATAAAAGTTTTTGTGACATTTTTTCTATAGATATTGCCAAATGCAACATTTTGTTTTAATATTAATAATGCTGAAAGCGTTTTTAGATGAAAAATAAAACAGCATCTAGAGCCTTTAATTAAAAATCAACTGATCTGTTGCAGAACTTATCATACCAGTATGTATAGGAGATTTAAGTCAGTTGAAAAATAATAAAACTCGATACAAGACAAACTAGAAATAGCATAGAAGGGGGTCGGGATGCAGGTGAAACTAGCGGTAATAGCAGATGATTTAACAGGTGCCAATGATACGGGTGTTCAATTTGCCAAACAAGGGTTAAACACGACAGTGCTATTTGCCGAGACACAATTACAGCCAGCACATTTAAGTGCAGATGTGATTGTCTTAAATTCAGATAGCCGTGCCTTAAGCGCAGAAAAGGCTTATGAAGCAGTGTTTAATCTAGCGGCACAATTGAATAAATTGTCTGCTTCAAAAGTTTTCAAGAAGATTGATTCTACCATGAGGGGAAATATTGGCCCAGAGATTGATGCCGTCATGGATGCATATAAGTTAAAAACCTCGTTTGTGGTTCCGGCTTTTCCGAAAAGCAATCGAGTGACCACGAATGGGTATCATTATGTGAATGGTGTTCTTTTAGAGGAAACGCCTATTGCTCAGGATCCTGTCTGCCCAGTAACAGAAAGCTACCTGCCTAAATTGCTGCAGGGGCAAAGTAAGCGGGAAGTCACCTTCATTTCCATTTCGGATGTGCAAAAAGGTAAAAGTCATCTATCAGAAAAAATAAAAGATCTATCCTCGGGTGATAGCTCAAAAATTATCGTTGTGGATGCAACGACTGATGAAGAATTAAAAATGATTGTCGAAGCGGCGGAAATTTTAGAAGAGAATTTCCTTTGGGTAGGTTCAGCCGGAATTGCTTATCATCTTTTCAACACAGGCAAGCGTGAAGAGGTATTGCGTCATCAACAATCGGATGACCGGCTTCCGGTGTTGGTCATAGCGGGTAGTGTAAATCCTGTCATTGACCGGCAAATTCAAGTCCTGAAAGACAACTATCATGTCAAAGAAATTGTCATTTCCCCGGAAGAATTCTTTTATGAAGATAGAAGAAAACGGGAAATCGAACGGATTGTAAAAGCTGGCCAGGCGTTGCTGGAAAAAGGCGATTTAGTGGTCACGACCAATCGCGAACGCGAGGCTATTAATGGGGTGAAGGACCTGCAGCAGAAGCTGGGGTTATCGAACTTTGATGTAGGTTACACCATTGCAGAATCGATGGGCGTGATCGCCGGCCAATTAATTGACAGCAAGCCTATCTGCGGGGCAGTTTTAACCGGCGGGGATATTGCAGGAGCCACCTGTAAGGTATTGAACGGTGAAGGGATTCGCGTCATTGGTGAAGTGGAGGCCGGGATTCCTTATGGGAAACTGTTCGGCGGCTTCTTTGATGGTTTGCCGCTTGTGACAAAAGCGGGTGCCTTTGGAACGGACCAAGCCCTCGCCAATGCTTTACAAACTATTACGGATGTAAATGCTCATGTTAAAAACCGCGATTGGCGTCATACTGATCCGTCTTATGTGTGTGGCTAATTACGCTTTTATATGAAGGTATTTTAAAAAAAGAATAACTGGAGGAAACGAAAATGGCAGCAAATAAACCAATTATTGCAATTACAATGGGAGACCCCTCAGGTGTCGGACCGGAAATTATCGTGAAGTCCTTAAATGACAAAGACGTTTACGAAAATTGCCGTCCGTTTGTTGTTGGCGATTTAAAAATTTTAAAAAGAGCTTTAGGTGTTACCAATGTTGATCTTCAATTAAACAGCATTGCAAATCCTGAAGATGCTAAGTACGAATACGGAACCATTGATATTATCGATTTAGATCTAGTTTCCGAAGACCTACCTTGGGGCCAGGTTTCTTCAGAGGCTGGAAATGCAGCATTCCGTTACTTGGAAAAATCCATTTCTTTTGCGAACGAACAAAGAATTCACGGCATTTGTACCGCTCCTTTAAATAAAGAAGCGCTTCACAAAGCCGGTCATATGTACCCTGGCCACACTGAAATCTTGGCGGAATTAACAGGCACAAAAGATTTTGCAATGATGCTTTCTGCACCAAACTTACGGGTAATCCACGTGACTACTCATATCGGCCTTCTTGACGCCATCAATACAATTAATGCTGAGCGTCAATATACGGTCATCAAACTTGCTCATGATACATTGCAAAAAGCAGGGATCAAGTCTCCACGTATTGCAGTTTGCGGCATCAACCCACATGCCGGTGAAAATGGCCTGTTTGGACATGGTGAAGAAGAAGAAAAAATTATTCCAGCTGTAGAAAAGGCAAAGGCAGAAGGCATTAATGTACAAGGTCCGCTTCCTGCTGATACCTTGTTCTTTAGAGCAAGACGCGGTGATTTTGATATTGTTGTCGCACAATATCATGACCAAGGCCATGGACCAATTAAAGTATTGGGTCTGGAAGCAGGCGTAAATATTACTGTTGGTCTGCCAACAATCCGTACCAGCGTTGACCATGGAACCGCATTTGATATCGCTGGAAAAAATATTGCCGATGAGCAATCATTAAAAGAAGCGATTCGGATGGCGATTGAATTGGCTCCTGAGAACTTGGCAATATAATATGATTAAATAGAAGCAAGAGGTCTTAATCGGATCTCTTGCTACCTTTGTATGTGTGAAATTCTTTTATGAATAAGGTGTTTATTTTTGAAAGGGGAGTAGTACTATGTCTTTTCCTAAAATGGCGAAAATAAGACAAAAGTTTCAAGTTGAAAGCTTACAGGATATCCCTGGAACGATTGCTGAGCAATTCACGGCTGTCAAGGCCGATGAAAAAATTAAGCCGGGCATGGAGATTGCCATTACCGTCGGCAGCCGGGGGATTAACAATATCCCGTTAATCGTGAAGAGCGTGGCGGATGAAATTAGGAAGAGAGGCGCAACTCCATTTGTCTTTCCGGCAATGGGAAGCCACGGCGGCGCTACAGCTGAAGGGCAAAAAGAGATGGTGGAAAGCTTAGGTGTAACCGAAGAATACACGGGCTGCGAAATCCGTTCCTCCATGGATGTCGTGGAAGTTGGCGTCACGTCAGAGGGAATCCCTGTTTATGTAGACAAGATTGCTTACAATGCAGATGGCATCATCGTGATGGGCCGCATTAAGCCGCATACAGATTTTAAAAATAAAATTGAAAGCGGCATCTTAAAAATGGCGTCCATCGGAATGGGTAAGCATAAACAAGCCCTGGCTTTACATACTTATGGCATTAAAGGAATCAGCGAAATGATGCCTGAAGTAGGGAAAGTGGCGATTGCCAAGTCCAACACTCTATTTGGAATTGGGATTGTGGAAAATGCTCATGAAAAAACAGCGATTATCGAAGCCATTGAACCGGACCAAATCGAAGAACGTGAAAGAGAATTATTGAAAAAGGCATTTACCTTGATGCCAAGCCTGCCAGTCGACGAAATGGATATTTTGCTCGTCGATGAAATCGGCAAAAACTATAGCGGTACCGGCTTTGATACAAACATTATCGGCCGGATTCGGGTGTTGGGCGTAGAAGAGCCGAAAAAGCCAAGCATCAAATATATCATAGCCTCCAATTTAAGCGAGGTCAGCCACGGCAACGCTTTAGGAATCGGCTTAGCGGATTTAACTACCAAGCGTTTATTTGAAAAAATCGATATCAAAACCATGAACGAAAATGTCGTCACCAGTACCTTCTTGGCACGTGCAAGTATTCCGATTGTCCTGGATAATGACCAAGAAGCATTGAAAGCAGCGCTACGCGCTACCTGGGGAGTGGCACCGGAACAAGCAAGAATCGTACGGATTCCAAACACCCTCCACATCGGCGAACTATACGTATCAGAAGTCATTTTCAACGAACTAAAAGACAAAGAAAACATCGAAGTACTAGAAGACCTCCAAGAAATGAAATTCGACGCAGACGGATATTTCTTGCCAATGCACTGATGCATGGGGACGGTTCTTCTGCATCATTATTAAAAGCAGCTTTCAAGTTGGAAGCTGTTTTTTTATATGTATTGGAAAGAGGAATATTTTTTCATAATATAGAAATGATGTTGATAGAATTTAATATAGAAGAGAGGTAATCATTATTCTCGGTTTTGTATTCTGGATTATTATCATTGCCTGCTTTGTGTTTAGTTTTGTCGGTCTTGTATACCCGATTATCCCGTCAGTGCTGCTTATTTGGGCAGGGGTAGTGCTGTATCACTTTGGAATTAACCCAAACGAACTTTCTTGGCTTTCATGGACCATGCTTGCCTTATTGACAATTGTTTTATTTTTGGCGGATTATTTGGCAAATCTACACTTTGTCGATAAAGCTGGCGGTTCTAAATGGGGGATGCGGGCGGCAACACTAGGGTTAATCATCGGAAGCTTTGTGATTCCACCTTTTGGCGTCATTATTGTTCCGTTTGTTTTGGTATTAATCACGGAAATACTGCAAAAAAAATCCTTCCTAGAATCCACGAAGGTGGCGTTTGCTACCTTGATTGCCTTTTTAAGCGGGACGGTTGCAAAGGGCGTTATCCAGCTGATTATGATTGGTGTGTTTGCTTTTGATGTAATTTTCTAATAGTCCTCCTTGGGTGGGTTTCGTCGCCATCCCTTTTCGCTGTATAACTATTTTACATGGCAATCAAAATAGTATTTTCATCATCTGAAACTATTCCACTTTTATTTATTTTTTATTTAGTTCCATTATCACTTTTTAAACATAAGGATATGATAAGGAGTGGAATGTGATGAAAAAGGAACAGGAACAGTTTGATATCGAAACGCTTCAGCTTATTCAAAATAGACTTGATTATATTTACTCCATCGCCAAGAGGTATAACAGTGATCACCCTGAATTAATGGACACGATTGAAAGTTTAGCAAACGTAGCAAGCATGTTTGCGAAGAATAAATATGAAGAGTTGAAGGGTAAGGAAGTAACAGCGAGCCAACAAGGGAACATTGTAAGAAGGCTGGGAAACTCATACTCCAGAATGAGAGAGTATGAAAAACAAAAAGATACAGACTTTCCGGAATGGAAGCTTTGAAACATGGGTGATACATGGGGACGGTTCTTGTGCATCATTTTCGTTATTCTGAGGTACAAGAACCGGAAACATAGGGCCGGTCGCCGAACGCGGTCTGCTACAGGAAATGTGATACATGGGGACGGTTTTGTGCATCATTTTGGTGGTGCACAAGAACCGTCCCTATTTATCATTTCCAGTAAAAACCAGGGGACAAAATGTAACCGCTTCCACTATAATAGAGATAGAAAGAGGAAAGGGGATGCAGCGATGGAACTATTAATGGAACTACTAGCCAACAACCCGTCGGAGGAGCCTTGTGAAGACAATTCCCCAACAATAGAAGAAGAGAATTACGATGTGTCTGACTATGATTATAATAAGAGGATATGGTTTTAATAGATGGAACGCGGGGACGGTTCTCGTGCATAAATGATGCATGAGAACCGTCCCTTTGCTTCACCTTTAGTGAACAAAATGGTCGGTATTTTTATCAATATATAAAGTGCCATCCTTTTGCAGTTCTGCGTAAAAGACTTCTGATAGGTCTGTTCCTGCTTGGGCTAATTGTTCATGGACCCAGGCAATATTTAGGTTAACTGGCTGAAGGTTCTCATCAATGATTTTCCCGTCCGCTATCACCTGTATGGGAATCGGGATCTGCGCAGCTTGAGTTCCTCCCACGCCCATTGCCTGTGCCGGCGGTAAATCCCCTCGCCTCAATGGCTGCTTTTGTTCCTTCAGCAAAACAGACAATTCCCCATTTGTCTCCAATATCGCGTAATCTACCTCCTCAATCGAAAAAACATCTTTGTTCCTTAACAGGACCTGCAGTTCATCCATGTCGAGGCGCTGTTTTTTCAAGACACGCTCAAGTATTTTTCCTTGTTTGATAACAATGACCGGTTCCCCTTCAATAACCTTGCGGAAGGATCTTGATTTGACATCGAAAAACGCCACCAGCAGGGTCAGTCCGCACCATGTTAAAAGGCTGATAAAGCCTGAGGTAACCTTTAAGGTTGGGTCAACCGACAACGACCCGGCAATCGCTCCAATGGAAATGCCGGTGATATAATTAAAAAAGGTAAGCTGTGAAACCTGCTTTCGGCCCATCAGCCTTGTTAAAAGAAAAAGTACCACAAAGGCACCGACTGTCCTCGCGAAAATCTCTACCACGAATCTCTCACCACCTAAATTGATTATAAGCAATAGAAGTTTTTTTATTTTCACCAAATACTATCATAAATATGCGAGAAAACCTGGCAGGAACGTGGTGGCGGTTCTTGTCTAAATGATGCATAAGAACCGTCCCCGTGCCTCACCCGTGCCTCACTCCTGCCTCGCTATGACCTTTTTCCTATGTTTCTTCCATTTCTCTTTATTGGCAGAAATAGTATAATGAGAGGAGAGTATTTTGAATATTTGTAAATAAACGGAAAACACAAAACCTACTAAGGGATATGTCTTGAAGGAGCGGGGTTTTACATATGAAGGTCATGTCGATTGCTGCCCTTTTTGATGAGCATATGGGGATGAATGAAGCGTTAGGAAAATTAGTTGAGAGTCCGGAATTAACGATTTGGTATAGGGATTTGGCAATGGACACGTTATGGGTTTCGAAGGGAAATGCCGCGATCTATGGGTATACACAGGATGATTTTATGAATAAACCATTTCTGTGGCGGAACTCTGTATACCCGGACGACCGCTGGATTCTTGACGATGCGATCGCCCGGCAGCTGGAGGGCAGCCCGACGACCGTGGAATATCGCATTATTCGATCGGATGGCGAAGTAAGGTGGATCGAGAATCGCACCCATTCGATTTTGGATTCGAATGGAAAGGTCATCGCTATTAGCGGGTCGATCTACGACATAACCGAACAAAAAAGAGAGTCCTTACAATTGCAGGAACAGCTCATCATGAACGAAAAAAGATATAAGTCACTCTTTAACTACAACCATGATTTAGTATGTTCCCTGGATTTAAACGGGAGAGTGACGAGTGTCAATAAAAGCTGTGAAGCTTTAACTGGATATAGTGAAGCAGAGTTGATGAGTAAGTCTTTTAGAGATTGGGTCTATGAAGATGATCTGCCTAAAACCTATCAGGCTTATAAACTTGCGAAAAATGGGCATTCCGAGCGGATGGAATTAAGAATTGTCCATAAAAGCGGAGACATTCTCTTCACTAGTACAACCACCATTCCGATTATGATTGATGAGAAAATGGTCGGTGTGTATTGTATTGTCAAAGACATTACCAAACATAAAAAACTGCAGGAGGAATTAGAGGGCAATAACCTGCGTTACAAATCGCTGTTTGAACATAATGCTAACTGTGTTTACTCTTTTGATTTAAATGGGTATTTTACAAGCTGTAATTCCGTGTGTGAACAACTTACGGGATATCGAAGAGAAGAATTACTTAAGCCGGTCTCTTTTCATTCGTTCATTGCTTCGGAAAAACTGCCAGATACCATCTATCATTTTGAACAATGTAAAAATGGAACACCGCAAAATTTCCGAACATCCATTAAAAATAGAAATGGCTTGATTGTTCATGCCAACGTGACCATTGTTCCCGTCGTTCAGGATGGGCAAATTAATGGCGTCTTTGGCATTGCACAGGACATTACGAAACAGGTGAAAATTGAAGAAACCAATGAGCATATGGCCTACCATGATTATTTAACTGGCCTGCCCAATCGAAATAAGTTAAATACTACCCTTTCGAAGGAATTGGCTTTTGCCCAAAATCGAAGCCAGCAGGTAGCTATTCTCTTTTTAGACCTTGATCGCTTCAAACTTATCAACGATACACTTGGTCATACAACAGGAGATCAATTGTTAAAGGAAGTAGCCGAACGGATGAAATCTTCCCTCTATGATAAGGACATTGTTTTCAGACAGGGTGGGGACGAATTTATCATTATCTTAAAAAATGCCGATCGGGATGTCGCTTCCATCGTATCGAGAAGAATACTTGATATTCTGAGTGAGCCTTTCCAAATCGAAAACTATGATATTTTTACCTCCCCAAGTATTGGTATCAGTATGTACCCGGAGGATGGCGAAAACGTGGAAATCCTCATCAAAAAAGCCGATTTCGCCATGTACCATGCCAAGAATGACGGAAAAAATAATTTTAAATTTTATTCCCAAAAAGAACGTAAATCCAACATGAATCCATTGAAAATTGAGATGGATCTCCATAAGGCGCTGGAAAAAGAAGAGCTGCTTCTGCATTACCAGCCAAAGGTGAATTTAAAAACAGGGAAAATAACCGGGGTGGAGGCGTTAATCCGCTGGAACCATTCGGAATTTGGGATGATTGCTCCCGGTACCTTTATCCCGATTGCAGAAGAAACAGGGTTGATCACTCCGATTGGCGAGTGGGCCTTGTTTACCGCCTGCAAACAATGCAAGGACTGGCAGCGCAAAGGCTTTTCCACCACGGTCTCTGTCAATCTCTCGGCCCGGCAGTTTACGCAATCCAATTTACATGAAACCGTTGCGATTGTTCTGTATGAGACGCAGCTGGAGCCGCAATTTTTAGAGCTTGAGATCACGGAAAGCATGACGGCCAGCATTGAACGGACTATTTATACGTTACAAAAGCTAAAAAAGCTGGGTGTGCGGATCAGTATTGACGATTTTGGAAAGGGATTTAGTTCGTTAAATTACCTGCAAAAATTCCCGGTCGATACGTTGAAAATTGATCAGGAGTTTGTCCAGCGTGTGCACAAAAACCCAAATGACGAGACGATTGTCAAAACGATCATTTCGATGGCGCACAATTTAAACTTGAGTGTGGTAGCGGAAGGAATCGAGACAAAGGAACAGTTATTGTTCCTGCAGCAACATCTTTGTGACGAAGGGCAGGGTTACTTTTTTACAAAACCTGTAGCGGCCGAAGAGGTTGAAAACAATTGGTTTGCCATTCAGCAGATGGTGAAGGAATTCGGCTTATCTCAAGACGTCAACGAACGCAAGTGGGCGGAAGAATTCGTCCGGATTGCGAGAAAAGAATTAGATGAAACCATCCGCCTTCAGCAAGGGATGACCTTTAAGTATAAAAAAATTAATGGCCGTTTCATTCATACCCTGTGTGATGGGGAGCTGCTGTATCGGCTTGGTCTTATCCCTAGTCTTGTGGTAGGAAAGAGTTTAGCAGAGTTTTTACCTGAGGAGTTTACCGAAGACAAGGAAGTTTATTATCAAAGGGCTTGGGACGGGGAAGAACATGTTTCCTATGAAGGGGAAATCAATGGGGTCACCTATCTGGCGGCGTTAAGTCCGATAAGGCGGGGCGGAGAAGTCGTCGAGGTCATCGCTTCGTGCGTGGATATTACCGAAAGAAGAAAAGTGGAAAAAGCCTTGCATGAAAGTGAAAATAAGTACCGGTTGATAACGGAGAACATGACCGATTTGATTATATTATTTGATCGAGATGGAACCTGTACTTACGCCTCTCCATCCCATCAAACCGTCCTAGGTTATGGACCTGAATTGTTCCTTGGAAACAACACGATCCATCTGGTTCATCCTGAAGATGCTGCTGCTATCATGAAGATATTTGCCGAGGTAATAAACACCAAATCTACTATGAAAGTGGAGCTGCGCATGTTACATGCGAACGGGGATTGGAGACTGCTGGAATGTAATGGCACGCCGGTTATTGGTGAGAATGGAGAAGTGGAACATATCATGGTGGTCAGCAATGATATTACCGAGAAGAGAAGAGCTGAGGAGCTGCTATCGAAATCGGAAAAATTATCATTGGTGGGTGAGCTAGCGGCCGGTGTTGCCCATGAAATCAGAAATCCAATGACCTCGATTAAAGGGTTTATTCAGCTATTCCAGCAGGGAATCATCAGGGACGAATACTTTGATGTGGTACTTGGCGAGTTCGACCGGGTGGAGGACATTATTAAGGAGTTTCTTTCCCTGGCAAGACCTCAGGAAATCCAGCTGAAGCAAGTGAATATTCCAGTTTTGTTAAAAGAGGTGGAGACCTTAATCAAATCGGAGGCGCACTTGAAGGATGTGGAAATTCTGCTGGAAATAGAGCCAGATCTCCCGACGATAATGTGCGACACTAACCAAATCAAACAGGTGCTGTTGAATCTCTGCAAAAATAGTATGGATGCGCTGGATACCAAACGAAAAGGTCTCATTAAAATCACGGTAGGGGTTGAGTGTAACCAGCTTCTGCTTCAGGTCATCGATAACGGGATTGGAATCAGTGAAGAGCGCATTAAAAGACTTGGTGAGCCATTCTACAGCAACAAGGAAAAGGGGACAGGCCTTGGCCTGATGATCTGCTTTAGAATCATCAAGCAGCACAATGGAACGATCACCTTCCAAAGCAAAGGAAACCACGGCACCACCGCGCAAGTGAGGCTGCCGTTATAGGAGATAACGCGTATGACAACATTGCAAAACCAAAAACTATCAGAACGATTCGAAGTGGCCTTCAACCAAATACATGCCTGGCTGCAACGGAATATAGTAGAGGAACGATCCGATAAGTTTACCGACCTGCTCCGGTCAGGGTTTGAGGCCGTCATCATTACGGAAACTGGAGAACAGCAGCAAAAACCGCTCGCTATTGTTACCTCATGGGATTTGGTAGAAATTGATGCGATAGAATAAAGGTTTTTTGATGGGGTCATGTTCGACCGCGACATCAAGCCGAATTTTGCCGGGAAAATATAAAACAAAAAGGCCCTTAACCATTAAGGGTCTTTTTGTTTTGCTGCTGCGTCCGGCTGTTCAGGTTCCGCTTTTGACCTCGAGTCTTCCTCGTAATTGGTCAGCCCTGCACTGGTATGGGCAAAGTTGTTGCGGTCGCCGTGGATATTGCCCAGGCCCTGATTGTGTTTTTTATTACTTTTAAAATCCTCGATGAAGTTGTTGCCGATACTGAACACGGAGGCGGCCTGAATACTGCCAATCTTGATGTTGCCGATATGAAAGGTCGGCGATAAGATGGGGGATGCCACTGATTACTCATCCTTCCTGTCTTTTGTTTTGATCCAATAGCCGTGAGTTAGTGTGTTCTCATTTCCTGATAAAGTCCCGATTACTTCATTTACCGTCGTGTCGCTGTGAAACTGTTTATGGGTATTCTTTTTTCCAAAGAACACCCCCGATGTGTCGCTGATATTGGTAATGCTAATCTTTCCCAACGAAAGTTTCATCCGAATTCAGCCCATTTCTTTTTTCGTTATCATATTCAGGGTGTGGGCGAATGACACAACTTTTCCGGAGGTTGGGCGAAATTCACCCATACGCGCACTGTTCATTTGAATTCAAATTTAAGAGGAGTAGTACCGTCCAAACGAAGAACCTGCTGGACGGGATTTTTAGCGGGGGAAGCGGGGACCTGCCTTTAGCCGCCATTGCGGAAACGGAAGCCTTTAGAGGTTTTGGTAATGTTTTTGTTTGAAGGCGCGGCTTCTTCTTCTGACATGGCCTCTGTCTTTAGCTCCTGCTTGTCAATCTTTTGGATAATCGAAGCGGCGAAATCATCAGAGCTGGTAATATTCGTGCCAATCAGCAGCTTCCCGCTTAACTCATCAATTTCGATGTTATCTAATTGAAAGGTGATGTTCTCCAGATAATCGATTTGTACTTTATCGATATGGATGCTCTTTCCATTTGGATCCTGCTGCTGCTTTTCGAGGAGCTCAATCATCCGGTCCAGCTTATCTAAAAGAAGGGAGTTTATTCCGTCATCGTTTTTTGTCTGCTTCTTCTTCCGAGAAAAAAACTTGAACATAAACTCCCCCCTTTGTTACGAATTTAAAAGGCTCGCCCAAAAACTTCCTACTTCTAACTATATGACTTTGTTGGAGCGGTTATTCAGTGGCCTGCCCCACACTGCTCTGGGAAAGGATTGTGGAAATTTCACGGCAATTTTTGGCTGTTACTGTCCATATCGGCGGGTCCTACGGATATTTCGGGTTAATATTTTGCTGATTTTGTCCGAAGAAGCGGCACATTCGGACAATTTGTGTTAATTTGCCCCCGATTTTGTCCGAAGAGCTCGGTCATTCGGACAATTCGTGTTAAAATTTTCCCAGTTTTGTCCGAAGAGACCAGTACTTCGGACAATTCGTGTTAATATTTTGCTGGTTTTGTCCGAAGAAGCCCGTCATTCGGACATTCTGCATTCATTTGCCCCTCGTTTTGTCCGAAGTAACACCTCCTCCGCCAAAAGACCCATTCCTACCCCCAGCCCTTCTCCCCCTTAACGGTCTTGTGGTAAAATAAACCTGAATTTTCCTTTTAAGTGGGTGATGGCATTGCCTGTGTTAAGGCTGTCGAGAATAGAAAAAAGAACGAAGGTGGAGGGCCCTGGCTTAAGGTACTGTATCTGGGTTCAAGGCTGCCCCATCCACTGCGAGGGGTGCTTTAACCCGCATACGTGGGATCCTAACGGCGGCATCTTAATGGATATTGACGAAATCCACGAAGATATCAGATGTACCTTGGAAGCATCACCTAAACTAGAAGGCGTCACTTTTTTAGGCGGCGAGCCGTTTAGCCAATCCCAGGTGCTCACCATCCTTGCGCAAAAAATAAAAGCTTTGAAGCTATCGGTTGTGACGTTTACCGGCTATGAATATGAAACGATTTTGAAGTCGCCTAATTCAAGCTGGCACAGCCTATTAAAAGAAACAGATTTATTAATAGACGGCCCCTACATCCAAAGCCAGCATGACCTGAGCCGTCCGTGGGTTGGTTCGAAAAACCAGCAGTACCGCTTTTTGACGGATGCATATAAGCATCTTGAAACCAAACTGGCGCAGATTCCCAACAAATTAGAAATAAGGCTCCATCCCGACGGAACGATATCCGCCAACGGAATGGCGGAGCCAATCGATTTACATATGTTACTAGAACTAGATTACGAAAGAAGGAGATAGATAACATGAGTCTTGAAATTGTGCTCGTTCCGTTGGCCATTGCAGTCACAAAAGAGGTTGTCGAAGGAATCGCCAACCGTTCGCAAAAAAACAATCAGGACTACGCCGTCCTTCCGACCAGAATGAAGGATGAGTCCCTGCTTCAGCAGGCGCTGGAGGAGTGGAGCTGTTCGTTCCGCAAAGCAGAGACACTCGATTCACTAAAAACAAACAATGAGAACGAAGTGACGTTTATCGTCAACGAAGAGGGCTGCTACTCGCTTGTCCTCCCGAAATCAGCCGACATCAAGGCATTCGAGGAATGGATTGAGAAGGTAGAGGGTTCCTACACCCATTACCTGCAGAAGCGAGTCTATCAACATTTACTAGAAAAGGCGAAGGAACAGGGAATGGTTTTAGAAAAAGAAGAACTGCTCGAAGATCATTCCATCCAGCTCACCTATTTGGTGAATCGATAAAAGGGGGAGCACGACTTGGCGAAAGTATATACAGACAGGGGCAGGAAATGGGAGATGTTGAACAGCTGGTGGATCATCTTCACGTTTCTGCCGATTGGCATGACCAGTTATATTGCATTTTTCTATGCCGGCACCAAAGTGAAAAACAAGCGCTGGCGAATCTATGGGCTTGTTTATCTGGCAATCTTCCTTCTGGCATTTATCCCAACCTACACTGAATTTGAAGCGATGATTTTTCTGGCATTGTGGATTGTTCCGATTATCCATGCCTTTAAAATCCGCCCGGCCTATCTGGTTCAATTGGATGTGTTAAAGGCTAATGAAAGATTGTATTTGGACCAAGAGGTTTCGAAGCTTAGGCGGGAGGCGGAAGCGAAGTTTGGCAAGACGCAAAAGCCGCCGCAGCCGAAAAGGGAGGCCTACGTGAACCAGCAGGAGGCAAGCACTGCACCAATGTCCCCTCCAATCCAGCCGCTTTTTTCCGAAAAACAAGAAATCAAGAAACTCAATATTAATCTAGCATCGGAAAAGGAAATTGCCGCTATCCCTGAGATTGGGATTATTTTAGCAAAAAAAGTCGTCGTCAAACGTGAGGAACTTGGCGGCTTCGAATCGTTTGAACAGTTCGCGCAAATCATGGGATTGAAGGAGCACACGCTGGAAAAAATGAAACATCGTCTGATTTTCTCCGAAATGGACCATACTGATACACATATCCATTCTGGAAGAGTCATTGATTATTAAGTAAGTAGACAAGCCGGCTTAAGTTCCGGCTTCCTATTTTTACATAGGGGAAAAAAGGAGGAGAAAAATGGCTATCGTCAAACAAAAAGGAACGAGAACACTTCTGGCCAACCTGCTGAAGGCCAGATTTCCTTATTTATATATCCAAACCTGGGAGGAAGACCGCGTCCTATCCCTAATTCGCTCGGTAGCACAGGATTCGGAACTGATTAAAACAACACGCGAGGTGTTTACCTGGAGCATCACAAAGGGGATTCAGGACCATAACCGGCAGTCGGTCGGCATCGGTGACAGCAAACAGCCGATGAAGGTGCTCGAGTTTATTGAAAAGTATGATAAACCGAGCATCATTGTGCTGCAGGACTTTCATATCTATTTCGGCGGCCAGGGGCGGCATGCCGACTTCCAGGTGATCCGGAAGCTAAGGGATATTTTATTAAAAATAAAGCAAAGCCCGAGCCCAATTAATGTCATCTTTACGTCCCCGTTTCTCGTGATTCCAGATGATTTGCAAAAAGACATCACGATTGTCGATTTTGACCTGCCGAACTTTCAGGAAATCCAGGCAGTACTCGACGAGATGATTCGCGTCAATCAGCAAACGGGCAGAATCCAAATCTCCTTAACCACAGAAGAAAAGGAACGTCTCGCAAAAGCAGCACTCGGGCTGACATTGTCAGAGGCAGAGAATGCCTTTGCCCGCGCAATGGTCGAAGATGGCCGGCTGGACATCAATGATTTAAATGTAATCTTGCAAGAGAAGGAACAAATCATCAAGAAAACAGGTATTCTCGAATTCATCGCCAGTGATTTAAAAATTGAGGACGTAGGTGGATTAGAAAACCTCAAACGCTGGCTTTCAAAGCGGAACAAGTCATGGCTCGATTCTGCCCGCAAATATGGCCTGCCCGCGCCAAAAGGGGTACTGATTACGGGCGTTCCTGGCTGCGGTAAAAGCTTAATCAGTAAAGCAATCAGCTCAATGTGGCAGCTGCCTTTGCTAAGACTCGATATGGGGAAAATCTTCAGCGGGCTGGTTGGCAGCAGTGAAGAGAATATGAGAAAGGCGATTAAGACCGCCGAAGCGATATCTCCGTCTATCCTCTGGATTGATGAAATTGAAAAGGGATTCAGCGGCATCACAAGCGGCGGGGACAGTGGGACCTCATCACGGATCTTCGGACAGTTTTTAACATGGATGCAGGAAAAAACAAGCCCTGTATTTGTCATCGCCACAGCTAACAACATTTCCGGACTGCCGCCGGAATTAATGCGGAAAGGACGCTTTGATGAGATCTTCTTTGTCGACCTGCCGACGCTCAGGGAGAGAAAGGAAATTCTCAAGGTGCACATCCAGAAGCGCATCAGGGATGAGGAAGTAAAGGGAGATTTCCGATTAACGGACGAGGTGCTTGATAGGCTTGCAAGAAACTGCGACGGCTTTGTTGGTGCCGAAATCGAACATCTGGTTATTGATGCTTTGTTTGAGGCTTATTCTAATGACCGGCCGATTCGTCTGGAGGATTTCGAACGGGCGATTGCCAATACGGTGCCATTGTCAGTGACCCAGGCCGAGCAAATCCGCGGAATCCGCGAGTGGGCCAACGTCCGTGCTGTTGCAGCAACACCGCAGGAGGACCTCAAAGAATATGGAAAAGATCCCGTGCTTGTACCAGGCGGCGGATTAGAAAAGGCAGATAGCCCAAGTTATGCGGATGATGTCCGCTTTAACCGCGGCGGCAGGACAATCGATTTCTAAAAGGGGAGTGAAGAGGGCAGATGGAGGAAAAACTTCAAATCCGCATTTTTCCCGATGGCCGGATTGAGGCGGAAACATTGGGCATTAAAGGGGAAAAATGTACAGATTATATATTGATATTAGAAAACATTCTTAACGCCCAAGCCGTCCAAGCGGAATATACGAAGGAATTCTACGAAACCGAACAAGTCGACCTGCAGCAAACTCAGCAGAATACTTTAAAATAAAACCTACTATTTATCAATAATAAGCGAAACTCGCCGCTGTAATGGCGAGTTTTTTTTATCGTGCTTCAACCGTAAAGACAAATCTGCCTTAATCCCCAAAAAATGGAGTCTCGGACATACCCAACTGTTTTTTGCAAATAATAAAATAGCCAAATAATAATCGAGGAGGACTAGTATGCAGCAGAATCAACAAGCTAAACCAAATACAGCTTCTGTTATGAAACCAGAATTTGCCGGAACGGATGCTCAACAAGTTAAACAGCAAATTCAAAAGGATGTAAGCGCAGGACAAGGTGCCATGACTTCCCGTGAGGCAGGAGCAATGCGCGATTAAAAAACCACTCTAAGTGGTTTTTTATTTTTATTCAGCTAACGCAAGGGAAACGCTTTCCTATAAAATGGTAATTTAGTCTCTTTTTGTAGGACATTAGTTATGTGAGAATAAGATTATGGATAATTATGGCGAATCGCAAGCTGGTTTTGCAGCGTTAGAGATAGCATGCAAGGAGAAGAATGATGAATGTTACGTTAATTAATAAGGAGAGGATTCACTCGATATCCTTGCCGGAAAAGGTGCGGGGACAGTATTGGATATACGATTCCAATGGCAAATCCTCCAGAAAACTGATCGGCATTGAAGGAATCAATGGAGAGTGGATTTTAAAATCGAATAAGGATGTGAAGGTTCTCGACAATACCGGGAAGCCGATCCGAAATACGGTCTTGCAGCCGTTAAGTATATATAATTTAGGTCTTTATACCCATGACCAAAAAACGATCATTTTCACAGAGCCGAGCACGGACGACCGACAAATTTTTACAAAATACTTGGTTGACCGAGATATCGAGATTACTATCGGCCGGACCGAGCAGAACGACATTATGCTGGCCAATCGTTTTGTCTCGGCATCCCATGCAAAGTTGTCGTTTCATAACGGCCAGTGGCGTATCGAGGATCAAAACAGTTCAAACGGAACCTTCGTCGCTGGGGAAAGAGTGAAAAACAAAGCCTTAAAGATTGGCGACACCATATACATAATGGGTTATAAAATAATCATCGGCAGCTATTTTGTTGCTTTTAACAATCCCGATGGAACACTCTCAATCCGGACCAATGCCTTAAAGCCGTTCATACCGCAAACGGTCGAAACCCCGGATGAAGAGGAAGAGTACGAAGTACCGGAAACCGACTATTTCTACCGTTCGCCCCGCTTTAAACGCGATGTCGAAAAAGCGGTTATCAAGATCGATTCCCCGCCGCCGAATGCGATTGGCGAAGAGATGCCGATGATGCTGGTGATTGGACCGTCGATGACGATGGGGATGGCCTCAATGGCGACTGCGCTTTTTGCTGTCAACAACGCGATGGCGACCGGCGATATTTCAAGGGCGATTCCGTCGATTGTCATGTCGTGCAGCATGCTGCTTGGAACCATCCTCTGGCCAATCCTAACTAAGAAGTTCGATATGCGGCGCAGACGGAAAAAAGAGAAAATCCGCCAGGGAAAATACAAGGATTATCTCGACCGAATCGCTATCGTCTTTAATGAAGAAGCGGAAAAGCAGGAGGAAATTCTTCGGGAAAATCATGTTCCCATCAGCGATTGCATCAACCGGATTGAAAATGTCCAGCGCAATCTATGGGAGCGCGGGCCCGGCCAAAACGACTTTCTGAAATTGCGGGTCGGCACAGGCAGCGGCCTGCTTGCAGCAGACCTTACTTATTCGGAGAAAAAATTCTCGATTGACGATGATAACCTGCAGGAAGAATTGTACACCTTGGTGGAATCCCCAAAGGTTTTAAAAAATATTCCAATCACTCTATCTTTATATGAAAATCATATTTCCGGCGTCATCGGCACCCGCAAGCAGACAATCGAGTTTGCCAAAGGGCTGATTTTTCAATTGGCTGCTTTATATAGCTACGATGAAGTGAAAATGATTTTCGTCTATGACCAGGAGGAGGAAGCACAATTCGGCTTTACAAAATGGCTCCCTCATGTGTGGAGCAACGATAATAAATTCCGCTTCATTGCCACCAACAACAATGAGGTGAAGGAAGTTTCGGCGTATATCGAAAAAGAAATCGAAATCCGTGCGAATACCAATGACAGCGAGATGGAGGATGTCAAGCCGTACTACATCGTGTTTGCCCTAAGCAAAGAGCTCGCCTTCAAAGCCGAGATGCTGAAGCAGGTGTATGCCAAGAAAGAAAACCTGCATATCAGCGTCGTCACTTTTTATGATGAACTGAAAAACCTGCCAAAAGAGTGCTCGATGGTGGTGGAGCTGGAAGAAAACAGCGGGAAGCTATTCGACAAAAACGATATTACTGGGAAGACGACTTCTTTTACACCGGATATCTTCCTAAACGGTGCCGACCCTTGCCAGTTGAGCGTGAAGCTGGCCAATGTTCCACTTGATGAGCTGGCCAATTCCTTTAACCTGCCGCAAATGGTCACGTTCCTGGAATTATACGGTGTGGGCAAGGTGGAGCACTTAAACGCTTTGACCCGCTGGAAGGATAACGACCCGACGAAGTCACTGGAAGCGCCGGTTGGCGTCGACACTCTCGGAGAATTGTTCAAGCTTGACCTGCATGAAAAATTCCACGGCCCGCACGGCCTAGTCGCCGGTATGACGGGTTCGGGTAAAAGTGAATTTATCATTTCCTATATCCTGTCATTGGCGGTAAATTACCACCCGCATGAGGTGGCGTTTATTCTAATCGACTACAAAGGCGGCGGGATGGCGAAATCGTTTGAAAAATTGCCGCACACAGCCGGCATCATCACGAACCTGGACGGCGCGGCGATCAAACGCTCGCTGGTGTCCATCGAAAGTGAATTGAAGCGCCGCCAGGCTATTTTTGCCGAGGCCAGCAAGCTGGTTGGCGAGAGCAATATCGATATCTATAAATATCAAAAATTATATCGCGAAGGAGTCGTCCGCGAGCCGCTTCAGCATTTGTTTATCATTTCCGATGAGTTTGCCGAACTGAAAACGCAGCAGCCGGAGTTCATGACGCAGTTAGTGAGCGCCGCGCGGATTGGCCGGAGCCTGGGCGTCCACTTGATTTTGGCTACCCAGAAGCCGAGCGGTGTCGTCGATGACCAGATTTGGAGTAACAGTAAATTCCGGGTCAGCCTGAAGGTGCAGGAGCGGGCCGACAGTATGGATATGCTGAAGCGTCCGGATGCAGCCGAGCTTACCAATACAGGGCGTTTTTACCTGCAGGTCGGATATAACGAATTGTTTGAAATGGGGCAGTCCGCTTGGGCTGGAGCACCATATTATCCATCTGATAAAGTGGTTGTTGAAAAAGATAACAGCGTTGTCGTCATCGACCGAAACGGCCGCCCGATGAAGCAGGCGAAAATCGATAAACGGAAGAGCTTGTTTGCGAATCCGAAAAAGCAGCTTGATGTGATTACTGAATACTTAAGTAATATCGCGGATGAGGAACAAATCAAAATCCGTCCGCTCTGGCTTGAGCCAATTCCAGCGCTAATCCTCTTGGATGATATTCGGAAAAAATACAAAGCGGACCATGGTAAGTGGATGCCGCCAGAAAATAAGCTAGCTGATCTCCAAGAGGCCGTCAGTGAAATTGCGGCAGCATCGGAAACCGTTCAGGCTGACTTACGGAAAACGGTCCAGGCCGTTAGCCGAGCGGAATCCTATAAGCTTAATCCGGTCATCGGCGAATACGACGATCCGGTCCACCAGCAGCAATGCCTGCTTCGCCTGCCGCTCACCGACGAAGGCAACACGATCATTTACGGAGCAGCTGGTACCGGCAAGACGACCTTCTTAAATACGATGGTTTATTCGCTCATTCATGAGCATACTCCGGACGAAGTTAATCTCTATCTATTAGACTTTGCTTCGGAAACATTGAGGGCTTTTTCCAAAGCGCCGCATGTCGGCGATGTCATCCTTTCGTATGAAAGCGAAAAAGTCAGCAACCTGTTTAAAATGCTGCAAAGTGAAGTGGAAAAACGGAAGAAGCTGTTTGCTGATTACGGCGGCGATCACCGGTCCTATATCGAGGCAACGGGCCAGAAGGTTCCAGCGATTGTCGTTGCCATTCATAACTTCTCAGCATTCACTGAGATTTACGATGAAAAGGAAGAGGCGGTTTCATACCTGTCACGTGAAGGCACCAAGTACGGAATCTATTTCGTCCTCACCGCACTTGGAACCGGCGCTGTCCGCTTCAGGCTGCTGCAGAACTTTAAGCAGCTAGTAACCTTGCAATTAAATGATGAGGCCGATTATGCAACGGTCGTTGGCAAGACGGATGGCTTATTCCCATCGAAATTCAAAGGCCGCGGCCTCGTCAAGCGGGATGCTATTTATGAATTTCAGGTCGCGCAAGTTACCGCCGAACCCGTGCCATATCCAACTATTAAAGCAGAATGCGAGAAGCTGCAGGAAGCCTGGAAAGGAACAGCCGCTAAGAGGATTCCGATTTTGCCAGAAAAAGTGGACCACGAATTCCTGGCTGAATATTGCGGTTCAAAGGGGAGTCTGAGCATTCCAATTGGTGTGGAAAAGAACTCGCTGCAAATTCACTATTATCCGTTCGGCAAATCCTATCTCCATATGATTCTATCAGCTGGAAGGGAGCATGAGTTGTTCGTCCATGACCTATCCCAGTTCATGGCGCAACAGGCAGGCTTAGATGTAACTGTGATTGACGCTGAGCAAAGTTTTATTGAGAAAAACAATGCCGGTTTCAAATATTATTCAACAACCAAAGAGTTTGAGGAGATAATGGCCGATCTGTTTGATCTCGTCGTCTACCGCAACAACACCTTCAAAGAGGCATTGGAAGAGGGCCGGGAAGTAGCGCAATTTGAACAAAAGGTGATTATCATCAATTCTGTTGCTGCTTTAAAAAATGCTCTTTCGAATCTGGGGGCTGAGAAACTTGGCTTAATTCTGGAAAAGGGCGACGCAAAGTATAACGTGACCGTTATTTTTGCTGAACAATCCAAGAATCTGTCCGGGCTGACCTTTGACAAATGGTACAAACAACATATTCACAGTGGAAATGGTATCTGGGTTGGCAGCGGCATTTCCGAGCAATTCCAGCTCAAGCCGGCCAAGACCACTTCCGAAATGCGCGAGGAGATGCCGGCAGAATTTGCTTACTCCCTTCAAAACGGGAAGGCCGTCAAGGTTAAGCTATTAAACTCGCAAAAGGAGGATGATGACAGCGATGAATAAAGTACTCGTGGAAATTATCCTTCCGGCAGCAAGCAAAAGCTTTGATGTGTACATTCCATTAGAAAGCCAAATGAGTGAAGTCCTCACATTGGTGTCATCCCTGATCAGCGACCTGTCCGATGGCAAATACAAAGCCATGGGCAGCGAGGTTTTATGCGACGCAGAAACAGGAATTATTTTCAATATTAACATGCCGGTTGCCGAGCTGGGCATCAAGAACGGTTCGAAACTCATGTTGATATAAATTTTTACAAAAAGAGAAAGGAGCAACAAAAATGGGGAAAAGAATTAGAGTCACACCTCAAGAGCTTGAGGCGGCATCCAAAAAATTAGCCGAACTATCCGAAACCTATACAGGTATTTATACCCAGCTTATGCAAGCAGCAAACACGATGGGTGAAGCGTGGGAGGGCGAGGATAACCTTGCTTTCGTTGACCAGATCAACGGCTTCAACGAAGATTTGAAACAGATGGCTGACAAGCTTGGTACGGCAAGCCGGACGCTTGATACACAGCGCGCCAACTACGCCGCAACTCAAGAAAATAACATGGTTCAAGTTCGAAAACTAACAAACTAGGAAGGAGTGACGAACACAATGGCAGGTTCCATTAAAGTAAGCACGGCCCAGGTGGCAGATATTGCGAATACGATTGAAAGGCTGAACCAACAGCTGTTGGAAGAATTAAAAAACAGCCAAAGCACGATCAAAAATCTTACCAATACATGGGAAGGGGAAGCAGCTCAAGCAACTGTTTCCGCTTATGACGAGTTTTCTGCGAAGTACTTCCAAACGTATTACGAAATTCTAGATAACTATGTGAAATTCTTACGTGTCAATGTTGACCAAGGCTACTTTGAAACAGAATCAGCTAACGTTAACTTGGCTGACGCATTTAAATAAGTAATTTTTGAAGAAATAATGACGCTGAAGGTGATGGGTTTCCCCATCGCCTTTAGCCCTAAATTTGAAAATTAGTCCATTTGGGTAGAAATAGATTAAACTAGCAAAGTTTGGAGAAGTGACCATGAAAAGAATCCTTTGCAGCCTTCTTTTAATCATTTTAGCACTGGGAGTGAGCGGGTGTATGAAGCAAGATTCAACTGAAAAAAAAGAAATCAAATCAAGTGAACAGGCAATGCTTAAGTATTTAAATGATACGTATGGACAGGAATTTACGAAGGTTGAGTATATTCCGGCGAAACGCGGTTTTAATGATAGTCTCAATAAAAATATTCTAATTGCTAAATCGGAGGACGGTGTTTTGGTCAATGTTCAAGAAACATTGGAGAGCAAGGGAGAGTTTTATGATAATTATCCCAATGCTTATGCCAGTAAACTGTTTGATGCAAAAATGGATTACCCGTCTATCAAAAACCTACGGGCAGCGAAAACCTATGCCAATCTGAATAATGAAGATCTTACAATCGAGGATATGCAAAAGAAGGAATTTACGTTTGCCCGGGGTGATGTTTACAGCTTGGACAGCATCATTTCCATTTCAGGTGAAGCTGACGATGAAGTGTTAAAGGAATTGTATCAAGTCTACCAAACTTTGCAGACATTTGATTCGGAAAATATTAGTTTCATAGTTGCTTTTTCCGGAGACGAAGCTAAATCGAAAAAATATGTGGAAAATTTCTATCTCTACGGAGTCCAAGATTGGGAGGAATTTGACAAATCTGTAAAACAGACGCTGACGGTTGTAGATAAAGGATTATCGTTTGAAGAGTTCAAGAGTCAGCTAAAGACAGTAGGAGGTTGAAAGCATGGCTGAACAAGTCTCTTTAGATCAGTTAAAAGATCGTCAAATCGCTGTGCTAAATAAGATTGCTTATACAGATATGCCAACAAAAAACTGGCATGCGGGAGATTCTCTTTATAAAAGGGTTCAGGCGGCCGACCCAAAGCTGGCAAAAGAGCTTAAAGCCGCTGGGCTGGATCATTTGGTGATCAAGGACTATACGAACCGAAATGATAAATCCGGCTTTTGTGCGATTGCCTATGTAGACCCGAAAACCGGGGCGACCGGCATGTCCTTCAGGGGAACGGAAGGAATGGATGACCTGCTCCACAATCCGAAGGATATGGCGGACAATACGATGACTGCCTCTATCGGTGTGTCCCCACAGTCGCTCGAGGCCATTGCTTTTTTTGAAAAAAATGAGGATAAGAGCGGGAACAATTATTTGTTCGGCCATTCCAAGGGCGGCGAGCTCGCTGCTGAAGTGTATGTGACCAACTATAACAATGTCAAAGAGGTCCACACGATTAATCCGCAGCCAATTAATCCTTACAAATTAAGCCCTGATCAGCTTGCGGCGCTGCAGCGCGATAAGTTTGACGCTATTGTGGTCAATGGTGACATTGTTGCCTGGCTAGGGACCACCTTGTATCCAGTCAGATATGTGAAGAACAATGGTTCACAGGATGGTTTTTTCGGTCCGCATGCCGTTGATGCCATGTACATTGACAAGGACGGGAACGCTGTTATTGAGAGAAATCCTTTTTCAGGCTATTTCGGCCAGGGAATTGCCGCATTGCTAGCCACGAAAATATTAGGCGGGGTTCAGCGCCATTTGATGCTGTACTCCTTTACCATCAACTTGATGGTAAGGGTCGGGAACTTTCTTGTTAATGATCTGCCGGATTTGGTCCATAAGTTCGTCGACCATGTGAAGAAGGCGATCGATCGGATTGTTGAATTTACCCATGAAGTGAAGAATGCCCTGAAGGAATTTGTTGGCGAAGTGGTCAATAGTGTTTCTTCCTGGTTTAAAAAGCATTTCAACTCCGGCTATAAATACGCGACGGCGCATCCACATATCGAGGTCGACACGTATAAACTGCGCAACTATGCCCAGCGTTTGGAAAGTATCAATAGAAGGTTAGGCCAGATTGACCGGAGAATGGACTCCCTTTATACCAAAGTGGGATTTTTGGATTTATGGAATCTGATTCAGGCTGATTTGTTCACGGGAGAAAGCTATAAATTGAGAAAATGTGCTGCCTACCTGGAGGATACGGCTGACGACTTTGAAACGGTAGAGCGGAAAATAATGGGCAGCCTGTAAGCTGGCTTTTTGGAATATAAATCGCTTGTAATGGGGGAAATGGTGATGGATGTACATGCACAGCAGGAGCTTTATTTAATTAAAAGAGAGCTTCAGCAGATTATAAACGAATTGGAAAGTATCGCTTCAGGAATCGGCGGGGGCTTTGAAGGAATTGGCCAAGAAAAATGCGCCTCAAGAATCTATCAAATTGCCGACCACTATCGCTACGTTTCTGGAAAGCTAAACAATATTGATACGTCGAAGGTGACCGAGTCATTTGCCAAAGCCCATGGCGGGGCGAGTTAATTTTTTATAAGGAAGGGGTTTGACCAATGGCTGACTTTATTAAAGTCGATACAGCCCGGGTGTCTGGGACTGCTAAAAACATTGCTAACTATAATAGTAGAATCAGAGATGACTTCTCGTCTGTGGAATCTGCGATGCGGGCATTAAACAATGCATGGGACGGAGCGGCCGCATCGAGGGCGATGAGTGCATTTCACGAAATCAAAAACGCCTTTCATGAGCCGCGTTATCAAGTGTTGCAAAATTATGTAACCTATTTGCATCAAACTGTCGACCCTGGTTACACTCAAACGGAAACCACAAATACGTCACTTAGCAAACAGTTTTTATAAGGAGGAAAATAGCTTGAGCTACCATATAAAAGTGAACCACAGTCAATTTGAAGCGGCTGCGGATGCGATTGACACTTACGTTTCCAGACACAATAAAAACATGTCCGCTGCCGGCAAAGAGGTAACCGTGCTTGCCGCGTCCTGGCAGGGCAAAGACGCAGCGAAATTCCAGCAGCAGTGGAACCGGGTGGATGACTCGGATTCTACCTCGAAAAATATGACCAAGGCGCTCGAACAGTACGCTGATTTTTTGCGTTTTGCCGCAAAAGAGTATAAAGATGCGCAGGCGAAGGCCGTCAACAAGGCGAACCGGCTGTAAAAGTAGATTTAGATTTTGATAGCAGGAGATAGTTATGGGAAAAACAACCGTTGAACAGCAGGCGAATAAATATATGGTCGTAAATAAGCTGATGGACCCCGAAGCAATCAATGAACGGGAGCTGAAGGCGATTGCTGCCGGGTTTGTAAGGTGCCTTTTGCCAGTAGTCACCGAGAAGACGAAAAAAGGCCTTGTCCTGAGGTGTCCAGTCGACGGGATGATGACGCTGCAATCCTACTTTAATGGGATTGTGACGAAGAAAATGTTCTTGGGGACAATGGCGAGGGTGGCGGAGGCTGTCAAGGTATGCGAGAAGAATTTGCTAAACGTCAGCAATCTGATGCTGAATTGGGAAACGATTTTTCTCGACCCGCGGACGAAAGAGGTCAAATGCATTTACTGGCCGATTGTCAACAACCAGAATTCCAGCGCGGCACCCGACTTTTTTCAAGATTTGCCGTTTCGAGTGGTATTTAATAAGCACGAAGACAATAGCTATATGTCGTCCTACCTGTCTTATTTCCGCAGCCACAGCCCTTTTTCGATTAATGGTTTTGAAAAATTATTGTTTGAACTGCTGGGAAAAACAGTCGATAACAAGGGGTATCTACCCTCCGGTTCGACGGGCAGTGTTGGCGAGGGTACCCGGGAGACCGTAAGGACCGGGGATATGGCAGGAAAGACAGGCGGCGGTGCGGCGGGCACGAAGGGGCGCCCTGCGAGCATTGCCTATAATCCGTTCGGTACTCAATATGATTTTTCAAAAAAATTTAAGACATGTCCGCGGTGCGGGGCTGACAGTTTGGCGGATGCCCGGTTTTGTTCGGCATGCGGAGTAGCTTTGACGGGACTGGCTGGGATATCGGAGAAGGCGGTCTCTGAGGAGGCTGTGGAAACCAGAGAGCCGGCTGCTGCGCTGCCTTCGGGGACGGAGCATTTCAGCGAAACGACGGTCTTGGGGGTTGAGGATGTTGGCGGTACGACGGTGCTCGGTGCCGATGTATATGATGAACCTAGTTTCCCCTATTTGGTAAGGGAAAAAACGCAGGAGGAGATTAGCGTCAACAAGCCTTCGTTTCGGATTGGCAAGGAGAGGAACTATTGCGACTATTTCATTTCCAACAATAACGCAATCAGCCGCAGCCATGCCGACATTATCACTAAGGGAGGCCGCTACTACATCATCGACAATAACTCTACCAACAAGACTTATGTCGATGGCCGGGTGATTCCGGTTATGAAGGAAATTGAAATCTTCTCGGGCACCAAATTGCGCCTCGCTAATGAGGAATTTACGTTTTTTATATAGACTGTTAGCGTCTACGGACAAAACAGGTTTAAAAAGCAGAGGAAGTGTCCGTGGGAGTGGGTTCTACGGACAAAACCGTTGGAAAAATCAGAGGAAATGTCCGAAGGCAAGGCACCGATTATTTAGGCAAGGAGTTTAGAGAATGGAAGTGTTATCCACGGCAGTTACAGATAAGGGGATTAAGAAACCGACGAATCAGGACAGCCTGCTTATAAAGGTTGCCGAAACATCGATGGGCGAGGTCGTTTTAGCTGTCATTTGCGATGGGATGGGCGGACTTTCCAAAGGGGAAGTGGCCAGTGCCAGTGTGATTCAAGCTTTTTCGGAATGGTTTGAAAGTGAACTTCCAGAACAGCTTGCCCGGAAAGATTGGGACAATATCCAGTATCGCTGGGAGCGGATCATTAAAGAGCAAAACCAACGGATTGCCGAATATGGGCGCAGCGTGAGAATCCAACTGGGGACGACGATTACAGCGCTGCTTCTCATCGATACCACGTTCATGCTGATTGGCCATGTCGGCGACTCGCGCGTCTATCGAATCGGGGAGAGGCAGCTTGAAATCCTGACAGAGGACCAGACGGTGGTCGCTAGAGACCTGAAGCGGGGTACGATTACGCCGGAGCAGGCTAAAACTGACCCTCGGCGAAATGTCCTCCTACAGTGCATCGGGGCATCAAAGCTGGTTGAGCCTGAATTTATCCATGGCCGCGCAACCCCTGGCGAAGTCTATATGCTTTGTTCCGACGGGTTCCGTCACATGCTTACCGAGGAGGAAATTTTTCGAGCATTCTCCCCTCAGGTATTGACGGACGAAGCGGTAATGGAAACACACGCAATCACTTTAGTGGAGCTTAATAAGCAAAGACAGGAAACAGACAATATCACTGTGCTGCTTGTAAAAATTCAGTAGGGATGGGGATTTCACGTGGCAGCAATTGGATCCGTTATAGATGGAAAATATGAAATACTGAAGCAGATCGGCCAAGGCGGGATGTCCAAGGTGTACCTGGCCATGGACAAACGCCTCAACAAGCAGTGGGCCGTGAAAGAGATTGAAAAAAGAGGCAGGGACAAAAACAACGAGGTCATTATCCAGAGTGCCATCGCCGAAGCGAACATGATTAAACGCCTCGACCACCCTTCATTGCCTCGGATTGTCGACATCATCGACAACGGCAAAGTTATTTTTGTCATCATGGATTATATCGAAGGGGAGCCTCTGAGCAAGATTATGGAGGAGTATGGCGCCCAGCCCCAGGATCTAGTGATTGAATGGGCGAAGCAGCTTTGTGAGGTGCTCGATTATTTACATACCTGCAATCCGCCGATTATTTATCGGGATATGAAGCCGGCGAACGTGATGCTGAAGCCGGATGGCAATCTGAAGCTAATTGACTTTGGGATTGCCCGTGAGTACAAGGAGCAGAATCTTGCAGATACAGTCAGCTTAGGAACGAAGGGTTACGCGGCTCCGGAGCAGTTCGGCGGGAAGGGTCAGACCGACCCACGGACCGATGTTTACTGTTTGGGCGTGACGCTCTATCATCTGGTGACCGGGCACAACCCATCCGAGCCTCCTTATGAGCTTTACCCCATCCGCCAATGGAACCCGTCGTTGTCGGGCGGTTTGGAACGGATTATTGAAAAATGCACCCAGCTGAATCCGGATGATCGTTATCAATCGTGTGCCGAACTGATGTATGCGCTGAACCATTACGAAGAGGCTGATGACCTTTATCGCTCCAAGCAAAAAAAGAAGCTGCGCGGTTTTTATGCGCTGGCGGGGGCTGCTGTGTTGAGCCTGGGCATTGGCATTCTTGGACAGGTGATGAACATTCAAACGAATAATGCCGATTACAATAAAACGGTTCAGATGGCGGAAAAAGCTGCCACCGATCAGGCCAAAATTGATTATTTTTTAAAAGCGATTGATATTAAGCCGGTTGAAACGAAGGCCTATTTGGGATTGCTCGGCGCATTTAAAGGGGATGCCGCTTTTTCAGTCGAGGAGGAGGAGCAGTTTAAGAAAAAAATCAACTCCCACCTTATCGAGTTTCGCGACAATCCAGAGTATCCTGACCTCGCTTTTGAAGTCGGTAAGATGTATTGGTATTACTACGACTATGGAAAGAGTGAAAATAGCGACAACCAGATTACGAGAATGAAAAGCTCCATCCAATGGTTCGAGGATGCCGTCCAGTACGGCTCGAAAAAAAGCGATTATTACGAGATGGCCTTGATTTACCGCGATATCGGCCAGTTTAATCAGAATATCACTCTCCATATTGAAGAGGCATCCGACAAAGGCAAATACAAGCCGTATTGGGAAAACATCAAGGGGCTGATAAAAATGGTTGATAAAAGCCCTGATGAGAGTGAAATTGTTAAACTCGAACTCTATAAATTGACGATGTATTCGATAGAAACTTATGCCAGGAAGTTTAAATTGGATGGCGTGAAGGAAAGCGACCTTCGTGCAGTGACAGAGGCCGTCAAGCAGAGCACCAAGGATGTCGAGGTCACCGCTGAGAAGACGGAAACCATTAAAAAGGATGTTGTCGACCGCTTTGCCCTCACCGAAAAAGCCGTTGATAACGCCTTTCGGAAGGAATAGGGGGTGACGAGCATGGGAGCAACAGCTTGGCAGATCATTTCCATCGTTGGATATTCCCTCGCCGCCGTATTGTTCATTGTGACCGTGTTTTTATTTTTCAAAATGAACATTTTGGCCATCATCGGCGATTTGTCTGGTCGGACCGCCGCCCGACAGATTGAGGAAATCCGCGAACGAAACAAAATGACGGGCAGCAAGCGCCACCAGCCAGATGCCTTTAATCTCGACCGCGGGTCGCTGACCGAGCCAGTCGGGGTTCGCAGGATGTGGACGGGGCGGACTGGAAATACGGGAAATACGGTCATGAACGGGAACACGTCTGGGGCCGGGAAACTGGCCGGAGCTACAGCAAGACCGGGGGATACTGTTGGAAGAACTGGGAATATGGGGAATGCGGCATATTCTGTTGTGAACACAGGGAACATGGCTGACACAGCTGCCCCGGGATTTACTGGTACTAGAGGGAATACGGTAAGTACAGGGGACGAGTTTAATACTATAAACACGGGTTTTACTGGAAAAGTAGATGCTAGAGCTTTCGAGAGCGGCTCCTCTGAGGCAACCGAAGTGCTGGCGAATGACGGGACTGAGGTGCTTTACCAGGCTGATGAACACCTATCAGAAGGTAGGGCTGTCCTTTTAAATGAAATCGAGGTCCTTCTTGAGAGCAGTACGGAGGTGCTGTACGAAAGTACAGAGGCATTTGCGCCTGGGGTAGTGTTGCTGGATTCAGGAACCGAAGTATTGGATTCGGGGACCGAAGTCTTGGAAAGCGGCACGGAGGTTTTAATAGAAACAAATGAAACAACCGTATTAAACCCTGCCGTTGAATTGGAAGATGAAGAAGATGCCCCAATTGCAAAGATAGAATTTAGGATAATTAGAGATATCAAGATTACCCATACGGATGAAGTGATCTAGAAAGATTCATAGGACCACAACCCGTACGAAGGGGAGCTCAAATGGTCTTATAAAAGGTTCATAGGACCAAAACCCGTGTGAAAAAACGGTTAAGTGGTCTTATAAAAGGTTCATAAGACCAAAAACCATATGAGAAAGCGGTTAAGTAGTCTTATGAACCACCGGAAAGGGTATCCAATAGGTATTTTAGTAAAATTGTATTTTTCTAAGGGAGGAGAACAATGTTTACCAAGAGGAAATCAAGGGCGACACGCATTCTGACGGTCATCCTTGCCATTTTGCTGGTCGCCTATAACATACCAGCCAGCGCCATCATGCCAGTGTTTGCAGAAACAACAACAAACACAACAGACTTTGGAACTGATCAAACTTCAGCAACAGTCGGGGCAACGACGGAATCAGGGGAGGCAACCACCTCACAGACCGATCCAAGTGGAACAACGACTTCAGGAGGGACAACCGAAACGGGAACGCCAACCGAATCCCAGAGCCCAACCGATCAGCCTGAAATAGCTACCTATAAAGTCTCAGTTAAGGTCGAGTCCGGATCTGGTAAAGTAATCGTTCATGAGCAGGAATTTAAGAAGGAGCCAGTTGAGGTACCAGCAAACGAAGATATATCAGTCGATATCGTCCCGGACGACAATTACGAAATTGAGTCTGTCTCCATTGGTGATACAACCCAAACGGTGTCAGATAAGCAGAAATTTACAGGCACAATCCCATCGATTTCTGCAGATACGACCGTAACTGTCAAATTTGTGTTAAAAACATACACCGTCACCTTCCAATACAATGCACTTGAAGGGACGGTAAAGGACGACGCAAACAAAACCATTAGCTCTCTCGGCGGAACGATTAACGTCCAGCATGGCAATGATTCCTTTTTCACGGTAACTCCGTTAACAGGTTTTCATGTCGAAAGCATCAATGTCGATGGCGACAACAAAGACCTGACAAAAGATGTGACGCCAATCCAGCCAGACAGCTATAAGTACACCTTCACAAATGTCACAGCTAATCACGACGTAAAGGTCGAGTTTGCCATTAACACCTACGCCGTTACGGCTAGTGTCAGCGGTGGCAACGGAGATGTGAAGCTGGATAAATCCACCGTCGATTATGACGGCGCAGCAACAGCCACGATGACACCAAACCAGGACTACCGGGTAGCTTCCATTAAGGTAAACGGAACGGCTGTGGATCTCGCCGCTGATGCGAATTTTACAGAAAATGAGGACGGGACTTATTCTTACACGGTTAAAAACATTAAAGAGCCAATTTCAATCGAAGTAACCTTTGAGAAAATCCCGACACTAGACGGAACTTGGTCGCAATTCGTTTCGATTACACCAACCTCCGGTGAATTACTCGACTCGTATAAAGAAGGCGGCAAAGAAATCCGCGTCTATTCCAAGGATGCTGTGGTGAAGGTTGCACTAATTGGAAGTTACAACCTTATCAATCTGCAAACCTCCGCGAGCTCCAGCAAAAAGTGGCAAACGGAGTACACCTTCAATAAATCCACTTCAATTAAAGACATGAAGGTGAAGATTGCAGGCACGAAAAAGAGCGAGCAAACGGTTAACTTGGATGGCGATATCCTGCTGGTATTCGATAACCAAGGTCCAGCCGTCAAAGAGCCTGCACTGGATGGAAAAAACAAAACCACCATCAATAACGTGACATGGTTCAGTGACACCGTGACCGTTTCCGGCGAAATCGATAACGGAACTCAAAGCTTTGACGGCGTCGCCTACTCTACTTCTATTGAAAAAGTTTTTTACAGCAATGCTGCGGATGCAGCGGCTGCTCCAAGCGAGGCAGCATTCGATGCAAAAACCAACCGCTACACCTTTGGCCCAGTTGAAAAAGGCCAATACAAAGTTTGGGCTGTTGACAAGGCGGGTAACCAATCCCCCGAAAAACTAATTAATATTAACATTGACCAGACGAACCCGACACTAGCTGATGGAAAATCTGTAAAAGTGGAACAAATCAACGACGATACATGGTCCCAGGTTTTAAACATCCTTACATTTGGAATGTTTTTTAATAAAGGAATTCAGGTAACAGTGAAAGCCATGGATGGAGAATCTGGCGTTCAGAAGATTACGTTGTATGCAAAATCAACTAATTCAACTGATAAAAAGGTTGTTCCATTAGTTTCCGACACCTTCAGCAAAGATACTCGGACAGCAGAGGCCGTGTTCGTCCTTGATGACGAAAGTTTCGAAGGGACATTTGCGGTTGAGGTAACCGACAATGTCAATAACAAACAAACCTATGATGTCAACAAAGATAACATTGAACCTGAAGGCAACGGATTATTCATGATTGACCGGAAGGCGCCGTCTGCGGCCTTAACAGTTGACTCAAACAAAACACCATATGTTGTAGACGATACTGACTTCTACAGCGGAGATGTGAAATTGAACGTCAAAGCCGAGGACCAGGAATCCGGCGTCAACAAGGTGACGATTAACTTAAACGACAAGAAATATAAAGAATATGATTTTTCGCAAGAAAAGCAGGCCAGTCCTTCGATTGATGCTATTGACACAAGCACATTAGACAAGGAAAACCGCTTATACGATTTTTCTGTCACGGTAAAGGATAATGCCGGAAATACAAGTGATGCAGCACAGAAGAAGATTTATATCGATGAAAACGCACCAGTGCTTGCAGACGGAGAGGCAGTCACTTTTGCTGTCATCAACGACAGCACGATTGCCAAGGTGTTAAACTACCTTAGCTTTGGAACATTTTTTAATAAAAAAATTGAAGTGACTGTGAAGGTTAAGGATGACGCTTCCGGAATCAAGGACTTAAAACTAAATGCTGTTCCAGAGAACGCGGGCGAAGAGGCACCGGCGTTAACACGGGAAAGCTTTGAAAAACAAGGCCTGACCGCTGAAGCCACCTACACGCTGGATGTGGACCGCTTCAAGGGAACGTTCCAAGTCGAAGTCACGGACAATGTGAACAACAAGAATCAGACTCCTTATCTGGTGAACTCAAGCAATTCGAACATCAAGGCCAAGGATAGCGGTGTTGTGATGATTGAAAAAACAGCACCTGCTGCAGCTATCAATATTACCGCTAAAGACGGCGTTTCATCCTATGTGGCTGATGATACAAAAGAGTTTTACAACGGCGAAGTCACGTACGATGTTGATGTACAGGATGCCGATTCCGGTGTCAATACGGTCAAAATCAACGTGAACGACCAGCCTGTTGATGAGTATTTTTACCATGAAGAGTCGACGGTCCAGCATCGCCCAGATTTGGCGGCGACGGATACCGGCGATTCCAGGATTACCAGAAATGAAGATGGTTCCTACCAAATTGCTGTTGAAACAGTTGATAACGCAGGAAATGCGGCACAGGTTGAAAAAACTATTTTCATAGACCAATCGAGCCCGATGATTACCGATTTTCATTTTTCGACAGATGACCGTCAGGAGGACGCAACCGAGAGTCTTCAGGAAGCAGTTGAACTCACGGAATATGGCTTCTTTTTCAAAAAGCCGATTCGGGTGACGGTGAAAGCCGAGGACCCAGTGATTGGCTTTGAAGCGACAAGTGAAGTTCAATCGATGGTGATTTATCTGCAAGATTATGAGAATGGCAAATTCTATGCGGTGCTTGCGGATGGTTCGCTGCAGGAAATCACGTCAACAGCCGTTGACAGCATTGCTGCTGTTCCGACATCAGGTGAATTCAGCTTTAATGTCCCGGCGGCATTTAAAGGACAGATTTTTGCTAAAGCGACGGATCATGTCAATAACACAAGTGCTTTTGCCACACCGGACGGCACGGTCATTGAGGATGAAGCTCAGCACGCCAAAGAGGCACATATTACGCTTGAAAAAGCAGAAACATCCTATCGTGACAATCAGGGTCTCGAGCTTTACCCGAATAACGTGGATGTGAAGCTAACCGTGACTGACACTTACTCAGGCTTGAATGAGGTAGAATGGTCGGTGGTAGCACCTTATGATACGGCGAATAACCAAGGCGGACGCCTGCAGATTAATAATGACGGCTCGTTTGCGGATGGCAGCAATCCAGACGGCTGGCAGGTAGCGAAGACTGATAAAAACCTCGTTACCGAGATGACTAAAACGATTGCGGTCAGCAACAATAGCAACGCCATTGTGGTCAAGGCGAAGGTGACAGACCGGGCTGGCAACACGTCAGAAAAAGAGCTGACGTTCAGCATTGACAAGACCGCGCCGCAGATTAAAGTGACCTATGACAATAATTCGCCGGATCAGGATTATCCTAATTTTTACAAAGCGGACCGGACGGCAACCGTTGTGGTGACGGAGCGGAACTTTAATCCAAAAGATGTCGAACATTTGATTACAAATACAGATGGGGCTGTACCTTCGTTGGTTGGCTGGAGTACCGCTTATAATACGGCCGACCCGGATAAAACAACACATACAGCAACAGTGAAATTCAGCGCGGATGGCGATTATACCTTTGATATCAAGTATAAGGATAATGCCGGAAATGCGGCACCAGCAGTGCCGCAGCAGAAGTTTACGATTGATAAAACCATTCCTGTTATAAAAGTTTCCTATAATAATGGCTCGGCGACCAACGGCAACTATTATCGCGCCAGCCGGACAGCAACGATCTCGATTACCGAGCATAACTTTGATGCCGGGCGCGTAAGGGTGATAGGTACGGCCAGCGATAATGGGGCAGCCGCGGCATTCCCGAAAGTGAGCGGCTGGAGTTCGAAGGGTGACGTCCACACAGCGACGATTCAATATGCTGCGGATGGCAAGTACAGCTTTGATATCGATTTTACCGATAAGGCTGGGAATATTGCGGCCGATTATAAGGCAGAGGAGTTCATCGTTGACCAAACGGCACCTGAACTGACCATTTCCGGCGTTCAGGATCAGTCGGCCAATAACGGCGACGTGATTCCGGTGATAACTTATTCCGATACGAACTTTAATCAGAAGGCAGTAAGCACTAAGCTGACAGGGGCTAACCGCGGACCAGTGACGCTCGACGGCATTTATGCCGACGGCCCGAACGGTCAGGTGTTTACGTTTAAAAACTTCGAGAAGAAAAAGGAAGTCGATGACCTTTATACGTTAACGGCAACGCTTGTGGACTTTGCCGGAAATGAAACCTCCAAGACGATTCGTTTCTCTGTGAACCGCTTTGGTTCGGTTTATGTGTTCGATGATGCGCTGAAGGCGATTGACGGAAAATATGTGCAGATGGAAACGGATGTCATTGTGACCGAGACGAACGTTGACAGCCTGAAAGCTGATACGATTCAAGTCAAAATGACGAAGAACGGTACGCCTTCGGACTTGGCGGAGGGTAAGGATTATACCGTCACTGAAACCGGCGGCGCCGGGCAGTGGAGCCAGTACAAGTATGTGGTGAAAAAATCGCTATTTACTGGCGATGGCAAATATACCGTTGCGCTTTATTCCGAAGATGCAGCAGGAAACATCAATGAAAATATCGATGAGAAGAAGCAGGCTGAAATCTCCTTTGGTATCGACAAGACCGCACCGGTGATTGTGCCGATTGATATTGAGAGCGGGGAGCAATATCCTGTTGATGTTAAAAAGGTAACGGTTTCGGTGAAGGATAACCTTGTTCTCGAGGGTGCCGAGATCTATTTAAACGGTAAAAAAGTGGAGCACAAGGCGGAAGGTGAAAACTATACGTTTGACATCCAAAGCTTAAACTCCAAGCAGAATGTGAAGATTATTGCGGTGGATGCAGCCGGGAACGAGCTAAGTAAAAAGGTCAATGGCATTCTCGTTTCCACCAACCCGATTGTCCGCTGGTATAACAATAAGACCTTGTTTATGGGATCGATTGGCGGTGTCGGCAGCCTGGCAGCTGTAATTACAGCACTAGTCCTTGTTCGGAAGAGGAAAACTTATGGAACCGAGACTATTGAAAAGTAATGAGAGGAGGAAGACGTAATCATGCTTAAAGATACATCACTTCTCGTTTTGATCATTGCGGCCGCCGGATTGGTTGTGAATATTATTACGTTGATCGTAGTCATTGGGGTTTTAAAGAGGTTTAAAAAGGAGGCGGTGATGTTGGATGCGGGGCAAGCCGCTGCAGTGGAGGTCTCGGTGCAAAAAGAAAAGCCGGCTGGCGGGCAGTCAAAGCCTGCCGCTGCTGCTGGTGCAGGAGTAGTCTTTTGCCGTAACTGCGGGAGCCCATTCGACTCTAACAACGCTGCCTGTCCACAATGCAACACACCGCGCGGCTACAGAAAAGAAGAAGGGACCTGATTCCTTATTTGAGGTCATATGTTTAGAGGCTTGCCGTTTTGGCAAGC